>JBDNDT010000146.1:0-6522 GCA_046718985.1 Cytophagales bacterium | reverse complement strand
ACATCTTGCAGACACTTTTGATCACTTGAAGCTGAAACACCAACTTGTTGAAATTGAACACAATTGGAAAAAACTCAGAACAAGACCTTTTAATTTTCCTCATGTGAGACTTTCGCAATTGGCTGCTACTTTGTTCAAATCTCCAGACATTTTCAACCAAATCTTGACATTGAAAACCATTGATGAGTTCAAGAATTTATTTTCACATCCTGTTTCAGCTTATTGGCACACACATTTAGATTTTAACCAAAAAAATGAACATTTTAACCATGCTGTCATCGGGATTGATAGCGTACACAACTTAATTATCAACGTTGTTGCACCTTTGAAGATCTTTTATGGAAAAACCCGATATATTGATGAATTGGTTGATGAAGCCATCAATCTATTAGATATGATTCCATCAGAAAAAAATCAAATCATCAGTTTGATGAAAAGCAATGGTTTTGAATCTAAAAAAGCGAGTCAATCTCAGGGGCTCATCCAACTCAATAAACAATATTGCACGATGAAAAAATGCCTAAATTGTTCAATAGGTAATCATATTCTGACACAAACCAATGATAATTACTGATTTTTTTCTGTTGTTTTTAGGGCTTTTGTCCATCGGTGGATTCTTTACTTTGAAGAGCAACATAGAGTTAAAAAACCTTTTTCGAAATTGGCTTTTTCTTTTTCTATTGTTTGCAAAATCAGTATCAGCAATCATTTACACATTTTATTTTCATAACAAAACGGAGTATGTATCTGATTTTGATACCCATTTCATTGACTTACAGAATTTTAGCGAAGTCTTTTACGAGAACCCTCACCAATTTTTGAGATATTATTTAGGGTTTGAAAAAGCAGACCCTGAATTTATCTGGACAACCAATTTTGACCCTAGGTCATTCAACTTTGTGAGAATTTCTTTTCCTGTTTTTCTACTCTCAGGAAGAAACGCCTTCACTTTTAGTCTTTTTTTTAGTTTTATTTCGTCTATTGTGCTTTTTAGATTTGCAGTTGAAATAGTAAAAAAAAATCCTACACTATCATTAGGGTTGATTTTGGGTCTCTTTTTTTCACCCAGTATGCTCTTTTGGAATTCTGCTTCCACAAAAGAGACCATGGCATATGCTTGTCTATTGTCGGCCTCGACAATCCTCATTTCGTCACCTTTTAGTTTCAAAAACATTACTATATTGTTATTATTATTGCTGATTGTGGTTTCTATTAAATCTATTTTTTTACCGCTTCTCATACCATTTTTGGTTTTAAGATTTAATGAACAGGTAAAGAATCTTTTATCAAAACCCATTTGGTTCATTTCATTGATGGGTTTGGCTCTAATAGTTTTTATTTTTTTGATAATCAAAGTTTGGATTTATGTGGTTATAAGTTATCAAATTAATTTTTCGTCGATCTATGAGGGCGCTGTTTCTGCTTGGTTAATCACCCAATACAGCCATCTCACCACAGACCCATTGACAGCAATTCCGAATTTGATAAAAGCCATTTCTTTAGGCTTTTTAAAACCGACTTTTTTGGAATCAACTAGTTTTTTTCAAATGATTGATGCATTTCAGAATTTGATATTTTTATTTCTTTTCTTGGTTTGGCTTGGCAAAAGTGTAGCAATTAGAACAAGACCTGATTTTTTCAAAATCTCAATGTTTTTGGTTTGTGTTTTGATGAGTTTATTCATTTCATTCTCTTTTTCGTCAGTTGGCACTATTTCACGTTTCAAGATTGTATATTTGCCTTGGCTGATTTGTCTTTGTTCTGAGGCACTCAATTTTGTTGATGTGTGGAAAAAAATATCCATAAAATTGTTTTTGAAATCTTAGTTTTGCGGACTTAAAAATAGATTCATTTCATGGTCATAGCCATACAAGGAGGGCGTGCCTCTTTCCACGAAGTTGCAGCTAGAGAATTTTTCAGTCCATCCATTTCCACCATTGAGTGCCCTACATTCAAAGATTTGATGATTAATCTTGAAAATGGAAAAGCAGATTTTGCAATGATGGCCATTGAAAACACGATAGCCGGAAGCATTTTAGGGAATTATACATTGTTGCAAGATTTTGGATTTCCGGTGATTGGTGAAATCAGATTGAGGATTGTGATGTGCCTGATGGCCTTGAAGGGTTCAAAAATTGAAGATATTCACACCGTGAAGTCACATTACATGGCACTGTTGCAGTGTGGTGAATTTCTTCAACAGCATCCACACATCAAAGTGGAAGAGTTTCATGACACAGCAGATGCCGCCAAACACATCAGTCAGAATCAAATTTTGGGACAAGCTGCAATTGCTGGAAAATTGGCTGCTGAACACTATGATTTGGATGTTTTGGCATCAGGAATTGAAACTTTCAAAATGAATTATACACGCTTTTTGGTGCTTTCGAAGAACAAAAACCAAATGGTCGAAAATCCTAACAAAGCTTCTCTTTCATTTGTGCTATATAATGAGCCCGGAAGTTTGAGCAAAGTGCTGAATGTTTTCCACACCCATGAGGTGAATCTCACTAAAATCCAATCTATACCTTTATTGGGTTCTTTGGATGAATATACATTTTATGTTGATTGTGACTGGCAGAACATCGAGCATTTTGAAAAAAGTGTCAACAAAATCAAAGACATGGTGAACAGGATTCAGATTTTGGGAAAATATCAAAAAGGTCGAGTGGTGGAAACTTTCTGAGTCAAAGACTAAGAATTAGATTTTTTTTGGTTCGAAAATTTGCCAAATAATTGAAATTTTGGTTTGCACTTCCTAGCAAAAGGGATTGAAGGGTTGTTTGAGCTCCTTTTTTGTGAAGTGCAACGGAACAAAAAAGAGCGAGCCCGCAAAGGCGGTTTGCCCAAAACATTTTTATAAACATTTGAATTATTGATGGTGTAAATCACTTGAGTTTTATCATTTCAAGAGGCTGTCATCATTTTTGATTAAATTGCGACAAAAATCAGGCTTACGGTTGTTTTCATTTTTTAATTTTCGCGGGTGATGTTTGCTGTTGTTGATATTGAAACATCGGGAAGCAACAGTCACAAAGACAGAATCATTGACATTGCTGTGGTGTTGCATGATGGGGAACGAGTGGTTGATGCACACAACTGGTTGTTGAATCCTGAATGCAAGATTCCGGCATTCATTCAAAACCTGACCGGCATTTCTGACAAAATGGTTGAAGATATGCCCACCATGGAAGAGGTGGCCGATGAAATCTATGAGTTGTTGAAAGACAAGATTTTTGTGGCTCACAATGTTCATTTTGATTATTCATTTGTGAAAGCTGAACTCAAGCGATTTGGAGTTGATTTCGACAGCAAAAAGCTTTGCACAGTTAAATTGAGCAGAAAAGTGGTGCCTGGTTTAGAAAAATATGGTTTGAGTTTTCTTTCAAATTATTTCGGTGTTGAAAACATGCATCGCCACAGAGCCTTAGGTGATGCGATGGCAACTGCTGAAATTTTGACCCAATTGTTGCAACAAGAAAATGCTGAGGATGCAATTCAGTTATTGCTCAAAAAAGGAGGAGATTACACTTTGCCTGCACACATTGACAAGCAAATGCTTGATGAATTGCCCGAAGAAGTGGGAGTTTATTCATTTTTAGACCATAACAACAAAGTGCTTTATGTGGGCAAGGCTTTGAATGTGAAAGACAGGGTATTTAGCCATCTTTCAGGTCACACGCACACGCAAAACCGATTAGCATTGATTGAGCAAACAGTGAAGGTGAAGCATGAATTGACAGGTAACGACCTAATGGCCAGTATATTAGAAAACGAGGAAATCAAAAAATACCATCCTCCATTCAATCATGCTTTGAAAAACTATGAGCTGAACACAGGAGTTTATTTTTATGAAGACCAAAATAATTTCATGAGAATTGCCGTCGGGAAAGTGGGAAAAGCTGACAAACCTTTTTTGGTTTTTCCTTCCAAAACGCAAGCATTTGGTTTTCTCATCGGAAAACTCAAACAAAACAAACTGTGCTTAATGCTTTCAGGAATGACCAACGAGCCATGTTCTTATGCTGATGAAGGTGGTTGTTTGGTTTGTGCGGAAAAGGAAAATGCTGAAAACTACAATAAAGTATTTTTCAAAACATTCGGTAAACACAACCAAGATGAACTTTCTTTTGCCATTGTTTCAAAAGGAAGAATTGATTTCGAACAATCTGTGTTATGGATTGAGAATGGAAGAATCATAGGAATGGGTTATATTTCTGACATTCAAAGAATTAATACAGCATCAGAGCTCAGGACATATCTCACTTCGGTTTATGACACTTATGATTCACAAAAAATTATGCGACACTTTTTCAGGCGTTCTAGTCCCGTTAAACACCCGACTTTGAATGTTTTTGAATATTGAAACCTGTGCAAATGAACAGTATAGAAGAACTGAAAAAACTCAGAAAACTGATGCAACAAGAGAAATTGGAAGATCTTGAATTGCACAAGAAAATGATTTTTGACACCCCGATTCAAGACCGTGTGAGAAGTGGTTTCACTTGGTATCCCTTGAGAATCACCCAAAAAGGAGTTGGGCATGGGGAGCAAGTTTATATTGAGGTCGAAAGAACTTCAAACTTGGAAGTTGAAAGCCAATTGCAATCAAGCAAAAGGGCAACACTTTTTTGCAACCACAACAACCAAGAAAAGACCTTGAGATGCGATGGGGTGTTGGTAGGTGCAAACCGAAATCATTTGAGGATTTACCTCAATGCTGATGATTTTCCTGATTGGCTCAATTTCGGGAAATTAGGAATAGATCTTTTGTTTGATGAGAACTCTTACAAAGAAATGGATGAGGCCTTGAAAACGGTGATTGATGCTGACCGAAGCAGACTTTCATTGCTAAGAGAAATTTTGTTGGGAAAAGACAAGCCATTTTTTGATGAGGCAATGCCCAAGTCATATCATGATGGTTTGAATGTTTCACAAAATTTGGCTGTTAATCAGATTGTTTCGGCAATGGATGTTGCAATTGTTCATGGTCCTCCCGGCACAGGAAAAACCACAACTTTGGTGCAAGCCATCAAAAAAGTGTTGGAAAGTGAAAAGCAAATTTTGGTGACTGCTCCTAGCAACACCGCTGTTGATGTTTTGGTGGAAAGATTGAGTCAAGAAAACATCAAAGTGGCTAGAATTGGACATCCGGCTAGGGTGAATGAAAGTTTATTAAACCTCACCATTGATGCGCAAATTGCTCAACATGAAGATTTTGCTGAAATCAAAGCTTTGAAAAGAAAATCAGAGGAATTCAAGCAAATGGCATTCAAATATAAACGAAACTTTGGCAGAGAAGAGGCCAATCAGAGAAGAATGTTGCAAGATGAGGCTCGTTCTTTGAGACAAGAAGCAGAAAAATTGGAAGATTATATCTTGGGAGACATTATGGAAAAAACACAAGTGATTGCCACTACTTTGGTGGGAGCAAACAATCATTTGTTAAAAAACAGAACTTTCAAAACCGTGGTGATTGATGAAGCAGCACAAGCTTTAGAGCCGGCTTGTTGGATTCCTATCATCAAGGCTCAAAGAGTGATCATGGCGGGTGATCATCAGCAATTGCCCCCAACCGTGAAATCTTTTGAAGCAGGAAAAAACGGGCTTTCTACTACTTTGTTTGAAAAAACCATTCAAAGAACCAATGCTTCAACGTTGCTCAATGTTCAATATCGCATGAACGAAGCCATCATGGGTTTTTCTTCTGAAAAGTTTTATGATGGACAGCTAAAAGCCCATGAATCAGTTGCATCACAGCAACTTGAGGATGAAAAACCACTAGAGTTTTGGGACACTGCCGGTTGTGGATTTGACGAAAAACAACAACTCACTAGCTTGCTGAATGAAGGTGAAGCTTCCATTTTGTTTAAACATTTGGAAAATTTGCTAGGAAAACATCCTCAAACCATGGTGGGCATCATCAGTCCTTACAAAGCTCAGGTGAACCACCTGAAAGAGAAACTTTCCGAAAGCAGTGAATTGTTAAGTTTTAAAGATCAAATCACTATTCATTCTGTTGATGGATTTCAGGGTCAGGAGAGAGAGGTGATTTATATTTCTATGGTACGAAGCAATTCAAAAGGAGAAATAGGGTTTCTTTCTGACATCAGGCGTATGAACGTTGCGATGACAAGGGCACAAAAGAAATTGGTGGTGATAGGAGATTCTGCTACTTTGAGTCATTTTAAATTTTATCAAGATTGGTTGGAATATCTTGAAAAACACGATGCCCACCACAGTGCTTGGGAGTTGATGGAGGTTTGAGAAAGAAAAAAATCCTTAAAGCCCTATAATATAAAATTTTTCATCATTCGGAAGGTCTGCAATTAATTCATCAATCAGTTGAGTCTTGTTGATTAAAAAACTAAAAATATTCTCTTTTCTTTCAGAGGGTGTTTTGTCAATCAGCACCTTTTGAGCAATTTTTTTGGCCTGATCAACTTTCTCGAAATCATTTCTTTCGGCTGTTTTGATGGCTTTTTTTTCAAATTAATCTAAAGATTTATCAACTTTTGTACA
>JBDNDT010000145.1:0-6523 GCA_046718985.1 Cytophagales bacterium | reverse complement strand
TGTTGACTTCCCTAGTCCCGGGTTTGGAAATAGTTTACCATCAACCGTACTAACCTTCAAAACAGAATTCCAAGAGCCTGTGATTACAAACATCGAAGTGCTCAGCAACACTTCATTAAGAGTGAATCTCGTTGTCCCGAAAACAATAAACAATCTAAATCCTCCTTTTGCTTACACTTTGCAAAGAAGCCCGTCTAATGCAAACAACTTCCAAAATGTAGCCACAATCAATAACTTAAACGAACTTAAAGATACTTTCTTTTTGGACAACGGATTGAACACGGCAAATACTCGATATTTTTATCGTGTTATTTTAAGTGCTTCAAACGCTGAAACTAAAACTTCTAACATCACCTCATCCACGTTGTTGACAGGTCAATCAGGAAACCAATCAGTATTGCTTAACTTTCAATATCAATCCATTAACGATTTAGATAAAATTGATATAGTGAATGCAGAAAATAACAGTGTGTTGGATTCGGTGAGAAGCATTGTTAACTCATACACGGTTCGAAACCTGCCTAATTGCGATTCTGTGTTCTTTTTTGTTCAACCGGTTTCGAAATTTTGCTCTCAGGGATTTGAACCTTTTTATTTTAACAAATCGAACACTGTGAGGCTTTTGCCGAAAGACACAAGCAAAATTACCCCTACTCCATCTGCTAATAATAATTATTGCCAATCCTTGGATTGTGCAAATCCGAAAAATACTTTTGAAGACACCATCAGATGGTCTCCTGCTGGAAACAATGACTGTAGTTCAATCATATCTTACAACTTATTTTTTTCAAGAAGTCAGAATGAAAATTTTGAAAAAATAGCATCTACAACTTCAACTCAATTTATCCACCAAAAAGAAAAAACATTCACCGGATGTTATTATTTGACAGTGGTGAGAGATGGGATTGAATCAGCCCCGGGAAATAAGTTTTGTCTCGATAACACCTGTGGATGCTATGAGTTGCCAAATATCATCACACCCAATAAAGATGGCAAAAATGACCTACTTAGACCTTTGAGTGAACCTATTTTCGTTGAATCAGTAGAGTTTAAACTTTTCAATCGTTGGGGAAAACTCATTTTCAAAAAGAATGACGACATCATGATCAATTGGGATGCAGAACAAGTGGAAGCAGGGCATTATTTTTATGAAGCAGACGTTTCATTCTTCGGAATAAACAGCACCAAAAAGAAACTTAAAGGTTGGTTGCAGGTGGTGAAATAGAAAAAAACCGAAAAATTAGCTTACCATAGAATAAAAATAGAAATCCAAGATATGTACTTTTAAAAAAGTAAACATAGCATTCCATCTATATTAGTTCTGCTAGAACCCACATAGTCAAACATATGCTATTTTTTGTGAATTTTAATTGCAACTAAAACCCAAAAAAAAACCCACAAAATGTGGGTCCTTAAAATTTCAATCTCGGATTGATTAATGTTTCGCCAAGTAGCCTGAAACACCTTCTTGAGTAGCTTGCATGGCCTCAGCACCTTGGTTCCAGTTAGCCGGACAAACTTCTCCATATTCTTCATGGTGATGCAAGGCATCCACCATTCTGATAGCTTCGTCAATATTTCTGCCCAATGGCAAATCATTGATTACACAATGACGAACTACTCCGTTTTTGTCAATTAAAAAAGTACCTCTGTAAGCAGCTGGAACACCTTCGAATACCATTTCTCCATCTTCATTATAAACATATTCTCCTGCCAAAACACCATAATTAGATGCAATGGTTTTTGAAGTGTCAGCAACCAAAGGATAAACCACACCTTCAATACCTCCTTTGTTTTTCGGTGTGTTCAACCAAGCCAAATGACTGAATTCCGAATCAATTGAACAACCCACAACCGCTACATTTCTTTTTTCAAACTCATCTAACTTGCGTTGAAATTCTAAAATTTCAGTTGGGCAAACAAAAGTGAAATCAAAAGGATAAAAGAACAAAACGACTTCTTTCTTACCCAAATACTGAGTTAAAGAAAAATCTTCAACAATTTGACCGTTTACAACAGCCTTTGCACTGAAAACAGGTGCTTTTTTTCCTACTAGTGACATATTAAAATTTATTTAAATTGAGACAAAATGAAAAAGTCTAGACATAAGTCTTTAAAACTTATAACAAAACAAAGTTAAGAAGGTTGGGATTAATTTTGAAATCCTTCGTTGAGTTTAACTCACTTTTTCTTTCTCAAGATTGAACAAATCGTTCAACACATCAATCAAAGTTTCAGCCTCACCTCTTTTGCAAGCGGCTTTCAACTGCAAAACAGGCAATTTGATGATTTTTTGCATGATATTCTTGGTGATGAGTTCAACTTTTTCCAATTCAACATTTGAAAGTTGTTTCACATGCCTTGCCAATTCTTCTTGCCTAATTTGTTCCAAAGCATTTTTGAGTTTTTGAATGGTAGGTGAAACAGTCATTTCTTTTGTCCAATCTTCAAACTCTAATAAACTTTCATCCACAATTTTTTCAACCATCGGGATTGATTCTTTTCTGCGTTTCAATGCTTCATTTGCCTTGTTTTGAAGCTGATCAAGGTTATAAACCAACATGCCGTTCACTTGTTCAACTTCTGCTTCAACACTTCTAGGAACTGAAAGATCAATAAAATATTTGTGTTTCAAAGGGGTGTAACCTTCAAACATATTTACACTAATCACAGGGTTGGGAGCAGAAACACTTGATATCACGACTTCGTTGTGATAAACAGCTTCTTTTAATTTTTCAATTTCCAAAACCTTGAAATCACATTCTCGGGCGACTTTTTGAGCCTTTTCAAAAGTTCTATTGATGAGGGTTACATTGGTATATCCCTTGTCAAACAAAGTTTTTGCAACATCAAGACCCATTTCACCTATTCCGATAAGCAAAATCGGTGAACTTGTATTGTCATTGACCAAAGTTTCTGTGAGTTCAACAGCAGCATAAGAAACTGTTGCAGCACCATCTCTGAAATTGGTTTCTTGCGAAACTCTCTTATTAGCAAAAAAAATAGTATGCAACAACCTGTGAAGATATGGACCTGCCATGCCTAAATCTGCTGTCACCTGATAAGCTTTCTTCACTTGATTGATGATTTGCAAATCACCTACCACTTGTGAGTGCAATCCCAACGAAACTTCAAACAAATGTTTTGATGCTTCGACACTGTTTGAAAACTTTTTGAAATAATGAATATAATTTGAAACATTCATCAAGCCTTTTTCATGCAAGAGCAAAGTTGCTATTTGTTCATCGCAGTCTATGGATGAGGAATAATAAATCTCGGTTCTGTTGCATGTCGAAATCAAAATGGCTTCCATGATTCCGAATACTTCCCTTAATTTAAAAAGGATATTTTTATTCTCCTCATCACTCACCGCCACAGCCTCTCTCACCTCTATGGGTGCTGTTTTATATGATAAAGAAATACCCCTGAAATCTAATGACATCTTAGTCCACTTATTTGAATACAAAACTACTATGTGTAAGCATTGGGTTCAAATGACTTTAATCATTTTACGCAATTTAGAAGCATTACAAATAACAAGGGCTTAAACTAAAATTTTTCCAAAAAAACCAACCTCTGTGTTGTCATTGCATAAATTGAGCAAGCTTGAAACAGAAGATTTTAAAACTTGATGTTCCCAATCAGCACAAATTTCTGCTAAAGGTATCAGCACAAATCTCCTTTCGTGCATTCTAGGGTGAGGAACTTGCAAATTATGGTGCTGTGTAGTTTCATTCTTTTGCAAAATTATGTCAATGTCAATCGTTCTGCTTCCCCATCTTTCATTTCTGACCCTTCCCAATTTATTTTCAATTTCTTGGCATTTTATTAACAAGTCTTTGGCATTTATTTCAGTTTCAAACAACAAACAAAGATTAAGATAAGGTTGTTGACCTGAAACACCCCAAGGCTCTGTTTCATAAACACTTGAAACATTTTTAACTTTTCCAATAGCAGTCATTTCTTTCAATGCCTCTGATAGATATCCTACCCGATTAGAAATATTGCTTCCTAAAGAAAGAACAAAATGATTCAATGATTGATAGTTTTTGCAAATTTGCAAAAGAAATCTTTATAATATCACACTTATACACAATCATGGGTCTCAACATTGCAGATAACTTAAAAACCATTCTCCATTCATTGCCTGAAAAGGTCACATTGGTGGCTGTGAGCAAAACTTATCCAATTGAAGCAATCTTAGAAGCCTATAATGCAGGGCAAAGACATTTCGGTGAAAACAAAGTCCAAGAAATGATTGTGAAACATGAGGATTTACCAAAAGATATTCAATGGCATTTGATCGGACATTTGCAGAAAAATAAAGTAAAATACATCGTTCCATTCATACACCTAATTCATTCTGTTGACAGTTTTGATTTGTTATTGGAAATTGAAAAAAGAGCTTCCAACGCCGGAAGAATAATAAATTGCTTACTTCAAGTTCACATTGCAAAAGAAGAAAGCAAATTTGGGATGGATGAAAAAGAACTGAACGAAGTGTTAGAGAAAATGCATCTCATGAAACACACCCATGTTAAAGGCCTCATGGGCATGGCAACCAACACAGATGATTTGCAAGTTGTGAAGCAAGAATTTATAGAACTAAAATCCCTTTTTGACCAACTTTCAGGAAAAGAAATCCCTAACACATCTATGGAAACTTTATCTATGGGCATGAGTGGAGATTATCAACTAGCGATTGAATGTGGCTCGAACTGTGTGAGAATAGGTTCTTCTATTTTTGGGAAAAGAAAATAATTTGGATTTTGTGATTTTAGGCTCTAAAAAGGTTTCCATCAATTTTAGACCAAACTAACATGCTAATTTTAATCTGATAATTTTTTATAAGAAACACAAAAAACTTAAAATATTATCAACCAAAAGGTTACAAATAACATATTCAGTTTTTAAAAACCTTCTTGACAAAAACCCTCTGTTGATTATAGACCTTTAGGATATAAACTCCCGGTGAAAGTTGATTTGTTGAAATGATTTTGTTTTCAGCCATTTTGCCTTCAACTACAATTGAACCTAAAGCACTAAAAATCTGAAATTCAAACTGCTCTTTCCTCGCTTTATTTGGAATTTCAACTTTCAGAAATTTGTCAAAAGGATTGGGATGAATCAACATTTCAGGCTTTACTTCTTTAAAACTTTCATTAAAGGAATTTAAATCTTTACTCACTTTGAACTTCAAACCCATCATACTCAATGGTGGTAAATTCAAATTCACCGTGTCTTCTGAAAAACTCTCTACACTCTCTTCAATTATTTCAATCAAATCAGGTTCTGAATATGAGTTTAAGGTCATGGAACTATTTGAATTAAGCAGTGCTTTTGACATCATTTGGTTTCCTTCCATTTTGAAAGGGTTTAAAGCAATTGAACATTCAAAATCATTGATGGTGTCTGTATTCACCAAAATAAGTGCTAAACTGTCTTGATTAAAATTGATAGTTGCCAAAACATTGACATATGGACTTTTCGAGACTTCGGGCATCCAGCCCATTGGAGGTGAATGAAAAGTAGGAGAATCGGTTTCAGAGTTGATTATTTGGTCAAAACTCAAGTTATTAAAGAGTTTCAATGCCCAAAAACCGGACGACTTCATAACTTTTCTATTCATATGACCTGATTCCCAATATTTTTGGTCAATCAATCCAAAATAAGCATCATCTTTCAAATTATATAAACATGAACCCAACAAACCCATTTTTTGATATTGTATCTGCATAAGAGCAAAATATAATGAGCTTTTGAACCTAAAATTCACTTGGATATCTTTGTTGAAATCATCATTCACCGCAAACTCAGTGATCAAAACTTTCATGTTCGGATTCTCTGAATCCTTAATCAGTTTTTGGCTGTGTTGATGAATTTTCTTAAAGTTTTCTGAGGCTGACATCAAACCCAAAAAATTACTAGCTTCGGTCGGACCTGTTGCATAATCATGAGGACAAATGAAGTCAATATATTTAGCACAATTCAAAATCACTAAACTGTCCCAAACTGAATCAATCACAAGGTTTAAATAAGAATTTTGGGTCAAAAAATCATTGGCTCCGACAGCTCCAATTTTTATGATTGGGTACTTGTTTTTTGCCAATATTGCCATTTTAGTGAGCTTATCCACATAATGAAGGGTATTTTCTCTGGTCCATAATAAATCACTACCCTCAACAAATCTTAAAGAGCCGGGAGCAGGCATCACTTGGTTAAATTGCTCATTTCCAATTTCTAAATATTTCAAATTGAATGGAGCAACCCTACCATTATTCATTCTTTTTCGACCCCAAAATGTTGATTCATCACCCAAACAATAATCTAAAAACTCAGACAAACTCTCCACATCATCATTCTTGTCAGGAAGAGAAATAGGCATCACCATCAAAGGTTCAATGTTGCACAACTCACAAAACTCAAAGAATTCATGTAAACCAAAATCACTGTAATAAGGTGTTTTCGACAAATGCTCAGCACCTACCACCAAGGCATCAGATGAAACTTGATTGAAACGCAA
>JBDNDT010000144.1:0-6527 GCA_046718985.1 Cytophagales bacterium | reverse complement strand
CTAATTTTGAATAAGGAAAAAAACAAAACCCATCTTGCGAAGAAAAGCCCCAAAGCCTTTGTTGGGCTTTCTTCAAAGGAAATTTTAGATGTTGTTTTTGGAAATCATACACACTTTTTGAAACACTACCCAAATCCCTTTCGCAAGAACTTATTGAAATCACAAAATTTAGTTTATTGAAAATTGGCAGCCATGATATTTACCTCTGTTTGAGATTAAAATCTTTCGATAAATAATCTCATATAAGCGGGCAAATCGGCTGGTCTTTGTGCTGAAACAATGTTCCTGTCAAAAACAACTGGTTCATCAACCCAAATTCCGCCTGCATTTTCCATATCATCTTTGATTCCGGGCGTGCTGGTGACGGTGTAACCATTTAAAATCTTTGCAGAAATCAAGACCCATCCGGCATGGCAAATTTGCCCTATGGGTTTGTTGCGTCGGTGAATGTTTTGAACAATTTCAATCACTTTTGAAAATCTTCTGATTTTGTCCGGAGCCCAACCACCAGGCACTAATAAACCATCAAAGTCATCAGGCACAACATCATCCCATGACATATCACTCACCGCCGGAACTCCATATTTACCAATATATTTGTGTGCTGCTTTTTTACCGGCAAGTAACACAGTTGCGCCTTCTTCTCTACACCTATAAATAGGATACCAAAGCTCTAAATCTTCAAACTCATCATGAACAAATGAAAGTATCTTTTTTCCCGTTAGCTTCATTTTATTTAAATTTTGTCATTGAATATCATTTAATGCTTATCAGACAAGAGGTCTAAAAATCTCATCTGGTAAAAGAATAAACTTTATATCGAATGCTTTTTGTTTGTGCTTACTCTTTTCCAAAATTTCATCGCTTCTTCTTCATGAAAGTAAGTTTTTTTACCACATTTTCCAAATCCTACATGTCCACCAAATTTTGGCAAACACCATTCCAAGTTTGGATTTTGGATATCACTTACAATTTGTTTGTAATTTATTCCCGTATAAAAAGGATCGTTCAATGCGTTAATAATTAAACATGGAGTTTGAATTGATGAAAGAAAATGAATAGAACTGCATTTTGAGTAATAATCTAAAGCATCTTTAAACCCATGAGCCGGCGCAGTATAATAATCATCTAGTGCCTTCAATGTACTTATTTTTTCTATCTCTTTCATCTTCAAATGCTCAGGAAATAACTTTGCTTTTCTCACTAATTTAGACTTTAGTTTTTTGAGAAAATGTTGTTGATAAATGCCGAAAAAATTATTTTCCAGATTTTTAACTGTTTTGAATAAATCTAAAGGGCTAGATATTGCAATTGCTGAGTTTAGACAATTTTTAGGATTTTCTCCCAGATATTTCAACAATACGTTAGCACCCAAACTAAATCCAACTGAATTGACCAATTTATAATTTGAAACATAATAATCAATCAGTTCTTTCAAATCATCGCTTGCACCACTGTGATAACTTCTGAATTGTTTGTTCATTTCTTTTCCACAACCCCTAAAATTAACAGCAATCACATCACTTCCAAATTCCAAGGCTCTGTTTGTCATTCCCAAAACATAAGCTTGTTTAGAGGATGATTCCAGTCCATGAAAAATGAGGGTTAAAGACTGAGAATTGATTTCATAAAAATCTAATTCTAAAAAATCATCATCAGAAGTTTTGAAAAGCTTTAATTGAGGAGAAAAAACCGAGTTTTCAATTCTTGAAAGTGAATACCAAACGGTCTGAAAATTTCCGATTATATTAGCCATGTGGACAAACTAAAAAGCCATGCGAGAACATGGCTTTTTGAAAAAAGATTTAAATATTGATTATTTCATGGCTTTCACCACATCCACAAATTTTCTAGCTTCCAACGAAGCGCCGCCAATTAGACCGCCATCAATATCAGCGCATGAAAACAAATCAGGAGCATTGCTAGGGTTGCAACTTCCACCATATTGGATAGTTGTGTTTTCAGCCACTTCTTTTCCATATTTTTTTTCTAAAAAACTCCTGATATCAGCATGAACCTCCTGAGCTTGATCAGTTGTCGCTGTAACTCCTGTCCCAATAGCCCAAACAGGTTCATAAGCCAACACAATTTTGGAGAAATTTTCAGCATTCAAGTGAAACAGTCCTTTTTCTAATTGCTCATGTATAACGTTGAAATGAATCCCGGCTTCTCTTTCTTTCAATGTTTCACCAATGCAGAAAATAGGAGTTAATCCATGTTCAAGCGCAACGTCAACTTTGCTTGCCAAAAGCTCATCCGATTCTTTAAAATATTCTCTTCTTTCACTGTGTCCTAAAATCACGTATTCTACACCAATTGATTTCAACATTTCTGCAGAAATTTCACCTGTGAAAGCTCCTGATTTCTTTTGATGGCAATTCTGAGCACCTAGTTTTACTTTTCCTGAAACAATTTTGCTCAATGCAGAAAGATGAACATAAGGAGCACACAGCACAACTGTCACCTCTGAGTTAACTTCATCCTTCACAATTTGTGTCACTTCAGTTGCAAGTTTCAAACCTTGATCGAAGTTATTGTTCATTTTCCAGTTTCCGGCAACAATTTTTTTCCTCATATTCTAAAAAGTCTAGTCATTTCTCAACCGTAAAACAAATAAAAAATGTGGTAAATAAAAACCAGGCAAACTAGAATTCATTAAATATCAATTAGGATTAGAGTGTTTATTTGAAAAAAATTACAGAAAAATATTACATGGAAAATTATCATAGACTTTTCTAATAAATCGTAAAAAAAAATCTACTATATTTTTGATAATGTGCATATTGTGAAAGTCCTAAAAACAAACCCTCCATCCAAGAACTCTTATTTTGTTACAATATTTTATGCTATAAGTGCAAATCATATTGTGTTTTAAGTAGATATTTTATAATTTTGTATGGCTAGGAAAAAACAGAATCCTTTATCAAGGGTTTTCAATTAATCCAACAACAAACTATTTATCCATGAGAAGAATCAATTCCATAATTGTTTTGACAGCAACTCTTATTATGAGTGCTCTTGAATCAACTGCTCAACCGTTTTTCACAAACAACGATTATAAAAAAGCCATATGGATGACGACCAGGTTTTATGGAGCTCAAAGGTCAGGAAATGATAACTGGACTTTGCATAACCATTTACCCACTGGTGCACCTGAAGTGCTTAGAGGAACAGCATTTAGGCTAGACAGACACACGGCAGACAATTATGATCTTTCAGGTGGTTGGCATGATTGTGGAGATCATGTAAAATTCGGTCAAACACAGTTTTATTCAGCCTATTTGCTGATTAAAGGTTATGCTGAATTTCCAACAGGTTACATTGACATGTATTCTCAAAACTATGCCGGTTATAAGGCTGCTAACAATTGGAATTATGAAGGAACAGCGCATGATCCCAATTGTATTCCTGATGTCTTAGATGAAATGAAACATGAAACCGATTGGTTAATTAAAATAACCCCTAACGGGTCAAATTTTTATTGGCAGGTAGGTAATGGTGGAGGAAGTGCAGATCATGCCACTTGGACAACAGCAACTCAAATGCAAAGACAACCCGTTAATCAAGGAGGGAACAATGACAACGGAGGTGCTGGTGGCCCTTTCAGACCCGCATGCAAAAACCCTGCTGATGCTTCAATGCCTTCATTTGCAGGTGCTGCACTTGCTGTGATGTCTAGAGTTTACAGAAAATGGGATCCTGCTTATGCCAATTTATGTTTAACACACGCCTTAAATGCTTACACTTACGCTAAAGCAAACCCAGGAACAACTGGAACTTGTTTCGGCGGTTTTTATCCTGCTGCAAGAAATTGGAGGGCTGCGTTTGCCTCGTTGTGTGCCGAATTATACTGGACAACCGGCAACGATGCTTATAGAACAGAAGCATTATCCTATTCTGTTGCCAACATGGATGTGAACCCGGGTTGGTCTTTTGATTATTCTAATTTTGGTGAAATTGGTCTATATAACCTTGCAAAACTCGGAAGCATTCCTCACAGAGATGCCTTTAATTCAAGAATTACAGGTCATTTTCTTGCTGCTGCCAGCAGGAATGCAGCGGGTGTCTATACAGCTTATGGAGATTGGGGAAGGTTGAGATATAATGGAAATGCCGCTTTTTTGATTGCATTATATTCAGTATTAAATAATATCACAACACCCGCCGTAATAAATGCCATACACAATGATGTGGATTATATTATGGGAAAAAATTCAAATAAAAGGTCATATATAACAGGTTTTGAACCCGCAGCCAATGGTCCATATTTGCAAGTTCAGTATCCCCACCATAGAAATGTTTATCTAAGAGATGATAATCCGGCAAATACTGCCATATTAACTATCCCTGCCAAGAACAGACAATTAGGAGCATTAGTAGGCGGACAAAGAAATGGAACATACAATGACGACAGAAATGACTATGTGAACTCAGAAGTTTGTATTGATTATAACGTTGGCTTGGTTGGAGCTTTAGGATTCATCATGTCACGTTTAGCCCCAGTCGATACTGCTGCCTGCGGAACAGTAAAATGTAAAAAACCAGAACTTGGTCCAAACCTTTCTACTTGTTCGGGAACGGTGTTACCAGTCTCTTTGAATTCAAATGTAGATAGACCATCAGGTGTAACGTTTTCTTGGTTTAGAAACGGCACTCAAATCAGCGGACAAAGCAACGCCACATGTGTAGGCTGTGGAACAGTAGCCGGAACTTACATAGTAGTGAGAGATTCCGCCACCTGTTCAAGAAGAGATACATTGGTGATTTCAAATACCATTCCAACACCTGATTTGGGTTCAACAAGAAATGTTTGTACTCCTGCAAATTACACATTAACCCCAACAAATCTTTCAAGTTTCCCCGTAGGCACGTCATATCAATGGGCTTACGATGCAAGTGGAGGAACTACATTCACCAACTTAGAAAACCAAACAAACTCTTCATTGGCAAACGTTAGAGCGGCCGGAAGATATAGATTGACAGCAACAGCAGGTACATGCACAAATAATGGAACTGTTTTAGTGACTTCAAACTTGCCAACACCGGTTGATAATTGCCGTGTTGACCCGGGTTCAATGACTCTTGCTATATCAAACCCAGGATTAAACGGTACAAACTATAACTGGTACACCACAGCAACAGGAGGAACACCGGTCTGTTCAGGCACAACATCATGCAATGTCACGGTTGCAAGCACAACTACTTATTTTGTGCAAGACATGAGTTCTGTGAACACTAACGTTGGCCCTACTAGTTTATTAGGAGCTCAGAACAATTGGGGTGTTAACGCAGGCAATCAACTTAATTTTACGGTTTCCAGCAATTTTAGTATTTTATCCATGAAAATACCCTTTAACATTTATGGAACGGGATCAGGAAACGTTACAATTGAAATTCTGGACGGCTCAGGAAATTCTTTCACGCCGGCAAGAACATTTGTATCGAATAATACCAATGCAACAGCCACAGGCCAACAATTATTAACATTCACCTTTAGCAACTTAGACATCTTGGCTTCTTGGGGTCCTAATTTGAGAATGAGAATCAATAATAAAACTCACAACGGTGATCCTCTATGGAGTTCGGGTCCTGCTGCTTACCCTTATTCTGTTTCAGGTGTGGTGAGTATCACAGGTCGTTCCGGCGGAGAAAATGCTAATAACTATATGTATTTCTATGATTGGCAAATCTCAACTGGAAATAGTTGTTCAAGACTTCCGGTCTTAGCACAGGTAGGAGCATGCACTACCCCTACCCCTGTAACCTTTGTTTCTGTGAGAGCTGACAGAAAAAATACAGGAGTTTTGGTGAAATGGTCGGTTGCTTTGCAAGAGAACATCACTGCTTATTCTGTTCAAGTCTCTGAAAACGGCATGAACTTTAGAGAAGCATCCAGAGTGCCTGCTTCAAACAGATTCCATTATGAGTTTGCCGACTTTGAATCTTCTAATTCTAACAAATATTATAAGATTGTTGCCATCGAAGAAGACGGAACTTTCTCCTCAAGCAATATAGTTTTTGTGAATGGAAATGAAAACATCAGCTTGTCGCCAAACCCAACTTCTGACGGACAGTTTGAAATAGTTTCTTCATCAAGATTAGAACTTTTAAAGATTTTTGACAGCCTTGGCAATCTTTTGAAAGTCTATGAAAACCTAGATAATATATCATCATTTGACATATCTGATTTGCCAGCCGGCATGTATGTGGTGAAAGCAAGTATGGAAAATGATGCGGAAGTATTCAGGCTGGTGAAAGAATAATCAGCCTAACAATAAAACAAAAAAGAGCCTTGGGGCTCTTTTTTTTGCATTACATATTTTTTTTAAGATAATAAATCTCATTTTAAGAATCATATAACCTAACCCAACTTGCGCAAAACGCCCAAAATAAGCCTTCAAAAAAAAACTTTTTTTGCATTTTTTTGAGGATTTTAAAGCTCAAAAATACTTTGATTTGATGATAAGTATTTGCTAACACATTGATTTTCATATATGAGTTAGTTTCGAAAAAGGGTTTGTAGTACT
>JBDNDT010000143.1:0-6569 GCA_046718985.1 Cytophagales bacterium | reverse complement strand
AGTGGCATAAACCTGGATTTCAACATCAGTTCCTGCTCTGAAATAAGCGTTACTATAGGGCATCGTAACCACACAAGAGGGTGGATAAGTTTGGGCATATACACTAAATAGTATAATGAAGAAAAAGGGTAGAAGTAGTTTTTGGTACATAACTTTATAGATGAAGAAGTTTGCACCTTATACATTTTAGGATGTAAGATTGTAAACAGTTTTAGAAAAAAATTAATAAAAAATTGCATTAATCTGAGTTTGCTAGAATAGCAGACCCATCAACATTACAATATTAATTCTACATTACTTTTCGGCTTTGTAATTTTATTGAAGTTTTGTGAATATGGAAAGAAGTTTTATTAGGGCAAAAAAAAAGAGACCTTATGTCTCTTTTTAAAATAACTTCAAGATCAATTTAATCATTCAAACCTTCTTGTGCTCTTTTGATCATTCTTTCAAAAAAGAGAATTGACCAAATTATATTATTTTTGTCAGAATAAGGAATCACATCATCTAAAGTTCCACGAACTGCGTCAAGATAAGCTTTTTTACTTTTCACAGCATTTTGCATGTGATCAACATTGGGTTTTGTCTCAGGAATCCCCATTTCCTTGAGGGTTGCGCCAGGTTTTGATTTAAGAGCTAAATAAGGAATAATTTCGGTTAAGACACCAATTCTTTCCATATAGATTTCAGTTAATTCAATTTTACCAAGTTTATCAAGTTCTTCTTGTGTGTAGTATTTGCTAAGAAATGCATTAGGGCTAACATAAGTGTCCGGTAATTTTACCCCTTTTTTGTCTTGAGAGAAAGCAAGTTGAAAGAAACCTGCAAACAAAATAATCAATGTGGCTGTTCTCATTTTCTTAATTTTAATGCGAATATTCAATTTATTTCTAACACTTACAAAAAAGATGCCAATAAAATCGTGGTTTTGTCATATTTCGAATGATATAAATTCAATTTGACAGAAATCTAATATCGAAAATCTCAAAAAATATTTTTTTTGCTAAAACTTAGGAGAAGAAACAAAATAATGATTATCAATGTAATACAACTCGAAAGTTAGAAAAAAATAATCCATAAAGCCCAAAAATAGTCAACCAACATCTGAGATGCCCAACTAAGAATTGTTATCAAAAAAAAAAGACCGCAATTGCGGTCTTTTTATCTTTTTAGATTATCTATTTTCGAATGGAATGAATTCTCTTTCGTTTTGTCCTACATAAACCTGCCTTGGTCTTCCGATAGGCTCTTTGCTGTTACGAAGTTCTTTCCATTGTGCTATCCAGCCGGGAAGTCTTCCTAAAGCAAACATCACAGTGAACATATTAACAGGAATGCCCAATGCTCTATAAATGATTCCAGAATAAAAGTCCACATTAGGATAAAGCTTTCTTTCCACAAAATAAGGATCATTCAAAGCCGCTTGTTCAAGCTCTTTTGCGATTTCAAGAACGGGGTCATTAACGCCAAGTTTTCCGAGGATATCGTCACAAGCTTTTTTGATGATTTTGGCTCTGGGATCAAAGTTTTTATAAACTCTGTGTCCAAAACCCATCAAACGAACTTCTTTTCTTTTAACCTTTTCTATATAATCTTTTGTGCTTACACCTGAAAGTTTGATTTCATCCAACATTTCAATCACTTCTTGGTTTGCTCCACCATGCAATGGGCCCCAAAGAGCATTGATACCTGCTGAAATTGAGCCATATAAGCTAGCCTGAGAAGAACCAACGATTCTCACTGTTGAAGTTGAACAGTTTTGTTCATGGTCTGCATGGAGAATCAACAATTTATTCAATGCATCAACCACCACAGGATCAACATCATATCTTTCTGTTGGGTTTGCAAACATCATGTGCATGAAGTTCGCGCAATATTCTAAACTTCTGATAGGATAATTAACAGGTCTTCCTTTTGATTTTCTATATGCCCAAGCAACCATTGTAGGCATTTTTGCTATCAAACGATAGATAGATGCATTAATCTGCTCGTCTGTTGCATCAGGATTTAAAGACTCGGGATAAAAAGCGGTGAGTGATCCAACTAAAGATGACAAAACTCCCATAGGGTGAGCATAAGATGGGAATCCATCGAGGATTTTTTTCACATCTTCATGGATCATGCTATGATCATCAATTTTCTTGTCAAACATAGCATATTCCTCTTTGGTAGGCAATTCGCCATTGATTAACAGCCAAGCAACTTCCAAGAAGTTTGATTTTTCAGCGAGTTGTTCAATTGGATAGCCTCTATATCTAAGGATTCCGTTTTCACCGTCCAAATAAGTGATGGCACTTTTGGTTACGCCTGTGTTTTTATAACCCACGTCATAGGTGATGAAGCCGGTGAGGTCTCTAAGTTTTCCTATGTCAATGGCTTTTTCGTTTTCAGTGCCTTCCAACACGGGTAGTTGGTAAGTTTTACCATCTAAGATTAATTCTGCAAATTTGGACATACTTGGTAAATAAAAAGGTTGATAATCTATTATCAAAAAACACAAGCGCAAATTAGCAAAAAAAAAAAAACTAAAAACTAAAAATCAAATTATCTCTTCAATTAGATTTTACAAAGAGATTTTTATACTGAACTATAATCTCAATTGTAAAACGGATAGAGCATTATGTTTGAGCTCCTTTTTATGAAAGATCGTTTTTATCTCGCCAAAGATTGTTGGTTATAAGAATGTAATATTAAATTTTTCTAGAGTTTTCCTCAATAAGCTAAAGTTTAGAAGACCGGGTCGCATAACGGTTTGCTAAAAAAAATGATACGATTTCTCATATAAAATCCTATGACCATCATTTGCAATCATTTAAATTTCATTTTCTTTGCTGTTTGAATGAAAAATGGAATTAAAAGTTAAACAATTTTAACATACAACTGCTTATAACATACGAATTTAAATTATAAGATTGTGGGAGTTTATTCAATAAGGGATTTAGAGATTTTATCAGGTATAAAAGCTCATACTTTGAGGATTTGGGAGCAAAGATATGGAATTATCGACCCTAAAAGAACTGACACTAATATAAGATTTTATGATGATGAGGATTTAAAAAGAATCCTTAATATTTCGCTTCTGAATCAAAACGGATATAAAATTTCGAAGATAGCAGAAATGTCAGACAACGAAATGACAAAAGAAGTCGTGACTTTGTCTGAAAAGAATTTTAAGTATCCAGATCAAATCAATATGTTGGTGCACTGCATGGTGAATTTAGACAAAGATTTGTTTGAAAAAGCTATGTCTAAATCCATTTTGCAACATGGTTTTGAAAATACCATGATTCATATTGTATTCCCATTTTTGAACAAAGTGGGATTGTTGTGGCTCACAGGTTCCATCAGCCCGGCTCAAGAACATTTCATCTCTCATTTGATTAGAAAAAAAATCATGGTGGCTCTTGACGGTCAGATAACAAAAAGAAATGAGGGGTCAAAAAAGTTTATGCTGTTTTTACCTGATGGTGACTTTCATGAACTGGGATTATTATTTGCAAGTTATATGATTAAATCAAAAGGTCATGATGTGTTGTATTTAGGTCAAAGTTTGCCATTGGAGCATGTGGCTGACGCTTATTATCAATATAAACCCAATTATATTTTCACAGTTTACACTGCTGTTCCAGCAAATTTTGAGGTTCAAGAGCATGTAAATCTACTAGCTGAAAAATTTAATGATTGCCATATTTACACAACAGGCTATCAGGTTGTAGGTCAAGGTATAAATCCTCCTAAAAACGTCAAAATAATTGCTAGATTAGAGGAATTTGTTTCAATCTTAGACGACGGTTTAGATTGATTATTTAAGGTAATTTTGTTTCATTTCGTTCATAAAAGAAACGAAATTACCATCATGTTGTTCTAAAAATAACTTCTTTAATTCGTCTTGTTTGCTTCTATAATTCAACAAATCAACAAATCTTGTGTTTTTAGGCACATTTGTTTGATCAATCATGATTTCACGTTTGTTATGTAGCTTCAAAGTGTCTGCTGAACATAATATTCTTGTCATGAGTTCTCTTTTTTCAAAAATTCGATTCTCTAAACTTAATTTTTGGAAGTTTTCAGATTCATAAAGTTCATTCAAATGTTTTGCACCTTTAATCATGTGATTTGAATACTTTTGATAATCAGACTGCCTATTAATGTAGGTTTTCAAATGTTTGGAATCTTTACCATATTTATGTTCAAGAAACTTGATTGCACCTAAGTCACCTATGAAACTGGCGAGATTTTCATAAAATTCAACATCATCAGCCACAAAGAGTGTCCCATGTGTGAGTTCATGAATAATCATGTTTGCCAAGCTTCCTTCATTTCTTTCAAGCATAGAAGAGAGCACCGGATCTTTGAACCATCCGAGTGTGCTCCAAGCACTCACTTCTGAAATTTCTGCCTCAAACCCTTGAGATTCTAATTTCTTAATTTCTATTTCAGCCTTTTTGAGGTCAAAGAACCCTTTGTAACTCACGTTTCCTATAATTGGAAAATGCCATTCCTTTGATTTCAACTCAAAAGGAGGACATGCTGTGACCACCCAAAGCAACGGTTTTCCTCTTTGGTCAAAAAAAGTAGTGTAATTGTTGTTGGGTTTCAAGCCTAAGGAGTCAAATGCAAAATTTCTAATCTCAAGAATGAGATTCAACTTTTGTTTCACACTGTCAGGCACTTCTTCTTTGGCTATAATACTAGTGATTGGCTTCGCTCCAATCAATACTCTTGCTTGTCCACTGCCTTGTTGGAGTAAATAATTAATCAAATCAAAATAAACCGCGAAAATGAGACAAAAGACAACAAGTGACCAAAGCCACCATTTTCTTAAAATATTAAAGCGAGTTGATTGACTTGAGTGCTTCATCAACATTTATACTGTTTCCGCAAGCAAAGTGTTTTAAAGGACATTGTTTTTTGCCGTGCATCCCACATGGTCTGCAAGAGAGATTTTGGTCGCTTTCAATTATAAAACTCACTTTTGACCGTGGTCCGAAACCAAAACGAGGAACAGTTGAGCAGAAAAAAGCAACAACAGGAGCATCTACTGCGCTACATAAATGCAGGGGACCCGAATCGTTGACAAAGTTCATTTTTGCATTTTTCATCAAAGCGGCTGATTGCATCAAACTCAACTTGCCGGACAGATTGAAAACGTGTTCTTTATTACTGCATGAATTTATTAGCTTATCAATAAACATTTTATCACTAGGCGCACCCAACAAAAACACTTTATACTGGATTTTATCAATCATTTCAACCCATTTTTGAACTGGCAGCTGTTTGGTTTGCCAAACTGAAGAGGGAGCCATACAAACATAAGGTTCATTTTGAAAATGAGTGATGGCGAGCAAATCTTGATCATTTACATATAACTTAGGTTCTTTAAGCTTGATTTCAGAGAACAACAAAGATGCTAAATCTAGGTTTCTTTCCACTTCATGTTTTCCATTACCCATTGCATGAGGTGTTTTCTTGTTAAACAAAAATGAAAGAGGATTTTCATTGAAGCCAATTTTGCTTTTTGCACCTGACAATATTGCGAACAAACCCATGGTAAAATGTCTTTGAATGCAAAAAACCGCATCAAATTTCTCTTGCCTAACAATTTTTAAGAGCTTGATAAACGACTTCCACTTTTGGCTTTTTTCCCAAACATAAAGATGTTGAATTTGAGGATTATGATGGAAAAGACCTTCATTGCCTTTTCTAAGCATCAAACTCAATTCAATTGAAGGATAAGACGATTTAAGTGATTCAATGAGACTTGAAACTAGTATTGCATCGCCTATAAATGCTGTTTGGATGACTAGTAATTTCTTGGGGTTGGGCATCTGAGAAAAAATTTAAGCCCTTTTCATTTGAAAAGTGCGGGCGGAGAGACTCGAACTCCCATGCCTCGCAGCGTCAGATCCTAAGTCTGATGCGTCTACCAATTTCGCCACGCCCGCAAATGGACTGCAAAGATAACAGAAAAGATTTTAATAACAATTTTATATTGAGATTATTTTTTTGTTACCTTTGCAAAGGCAAATCGGTACGACCAGCTCCTGGTGAACTCCCCCAGGTTCGGAAGGAAGCAAGGGTAATCGGTTGTAGCGGTGCGATACTCGGTTTGCCCCTTTTTTAACCCACTCTCCAATTCAGTTCCACAAAACTTTCTTCTTTTCCAAAAAAGCAGCAATTCCTTTCTTACAATCTTCACTGCTTCTAACCTTTGCATTGGTTTCGGCAGCCAATTTCAAAGCATCGTCAAAAGAGAGATTTGAAATTTTTGAAAGCAATGTTTTGGTTGCATTCATCGCATGTGAAGAATTGTTTGCTAACAAATGGTTAATAAATTCTTCTGTTCTTTCTAACAAACTTTCTTGTTTACAAACTTCAGTTATCAATCCAATTTCTTGAGCCTTTTTTGCATCAAAGATTTCAGCTGTCAACAACAATTCTTTGGCTTTTCCTTCTCCGATTTTTTTGGTCAAAAAAACAGAAACAATAGCCGGAACAAATCCAATTTTGGTTTCTGTGAATCCAAAACTTGACTCTTCAGATGCAATCACAAAATCGCTGACAGCCACCAA
>JBDNDT010000142.1:0-6657 GCA_046718985.1 Cytophagales bacterium | reverse complement strand
TGGAAAATCTACCTTGCTCAGCACTATCAGCGGCATGACCAAGCCCACCAAAGGAATGGTCATCGCCAATGGAAAAATGGTGAACGGTCCGGGACCAGACAGGGGAATTGTTTTCCAAAACTATTCACTCTTGCCTTGGTTCAGTGTTTACAAAAACATCTATCTCGCCGTTGACAACGTATTCAAAAACATGAGCAAAGTCGAAAAAGAAGAAATCGTTGAAAACAACCTGAAAATGGTGAACTTATGGTCTCACAAAGACAAATTGCCGGGTCAATTGAGTGGTGGAATGAAACAAAGAGTAGCTATCGCCCGCGCTTTCGCCATCAATCCTTCAATACTGTTGCTTGATGAACCTTTTGGCGCATTAGATGCCCTCACCAAAGGGACTATGCACATCGAATTGCTCAAACTTTGGAATCTTGACAACAGAAACAAAACCATCGTGATGGTGACCCATGACATCGAAGAAGCAATATTCTTGAGCGATAAAGTGGTGGTGATGACAAATGGTCCTGCTGCGGGTATCAAAGAAATCGTTGATGTGACACTTGAAAGACCAAGACACAAAAAAGACATCTTGAAAGATCCGGAATATGGAAGAATTTATGACAAATTGATGGGATTGCTTTTCGACAAATTCTCCATTCACGACATGCATTGATAGGCGTTATGCACAAATCGAAGAATCAAAGCAATTAAAAACTCTCATTATTTTTGGATTTGGGCAAACCGCCTTAGGGCGGCCGGGCTGTTGCGGCTCGCTCTTTTTTTGTTCCGTTGCACTACACAAAAAAAGGAGCTCAAACAACCGCGCCATCCCTTTTGCATGGGTGCAAACTAAGTTTGGGGTCATGCTTTCAAAAAAAATCATCTTCGCTACAAATGCTTACACTCACAAGCGATTCAGTTTCTAAAAGCAATAAATTCATTTTCAAAGGTTCGACAACCGCGAAAGGGATTGAAGCGGAAAGCCCACAGCCGTGTGCTGTGATATGTGTGGGCAAAGGCGAGGACTTGTAGTGGAAAGCCCGGCCCGATAGGGTTCGCCCTGAATAAAAAAAAAGAGAAAAATTCTCTTTAAGCATAAAAACATTCTCAAAAGCATGAATTTGTGCCGATGAAACAAAGCAAAAAACAAAAAAGTACGTGTTGTTACTGTGGTGTAGGTTGTGGCATTGAAGTTGAAAAAATGCCGAATGGTAAAATCAACATCAATGGAGATGTTGAAAACCCGGTAAACAAAGGTTTGCTTTGCAGCAAAGGCATGAACCTACATTACACCGCTAATAACCACGAAAACCGATTGTTATTTCCTCAAATGAGGCTCGGTAAAGGAATGCCTTTGCAACGTGTTTCATGGGAAAATGCGATGAATAGAGCAGCCGCAACTTTCAAAACACTCATCAGCAAATTCGGACCGGATTCAGTGGCATTTTACGTTTCGGGTCAATGCACCACCGAAGAATATTATGTGGTGAACAAGCTCATCAAAGGATTCATCGGTAGCAATAACATAGACACTAACTCTCGTCTATGCATGAGTTCTGCTGTTGTCGGTTACAAAAAAACCTTGGGTGAAGATGCAGTTCCCTGCTCTTATGAAGACCTCGATCATGCTGACACTTTCTTGGTGGCCGGTGCAAACCCCGCATGGTGCCACCCCATCATGTGGAAGAGAGTGGAAGCAAGGAAAAGAGAAAATCCTGATTCAAAACTCATTGTTGTTGACCCAAGAAAAACACAGACTGCTGAAATTGCCGATTTGCATTTACAAATAATGCCCGGAACTGATGCCATTTTGTTCAATGCCATCGGCAGACTGCTCATTGAAAAAGAGTCTGTTGATTTTGCATTTGTAACAAAGCACTGTAATGGTTTTGAAGAATATAAAGAACTTGTTTTCAAAAGAAGCCTCAAAGAAGCCTCAAAAATCTGTGGCGTGAAATCCGAAGACATTTTGTGGGCAGCAGAATACATTTCCCGAGCCAAAGGCTTCATGACACTTTGGACCATGGGTTTGAATCAAAGCGTGATTGGTGTGAACAAAAACACTGCACTCATCAATCTCAATCTCATCACAGGTCACATTGGCAAAAAAGGTTCAGGACCCTTTTCACTCACCGGGCAACCCAATGCCATGGGTGGCAGAGAAGTGGGAGGATTAGCCAATTTATTGCCTAATCACCGAGAACTTGGCAATGAAAAACACAGAAAAGAAGTGCAAAACTTTTGGGGAGGAGTCGAAATTGCACCAAAACCCGGGCTCACAGCCACTGAAATGGTTGATGCTATTCATGAAGGAAAACTCAAAGCCATTTGGGTGATTTGCACCAACCCATTGGTGAGCCTTCCCGATGCTATGAGAGCTGAAGAAGCTTATAAAAAAGTAAACTTCTTGGTGGTGCAAGACATGAGCGACAGGCATGAATGTATCCCTTACGCAGATTTGGTGCTTCCCGCTGCCACTTGGGCAGAAAAAGAAGGCACCATGACCAACTCTGAAAGAAGAATTTCTTATCTTTCACCGGTTGTGAAACCACCGGGCGAAGCCAGACCGGATGCTGAAATCATCATCGATCTCGCCAAACGATTGGGTTTCGGAAAAGCATTTGCTTATGATGGGATGAAGGACATTTTTGCAGAACACGCACGTTTTAGCAAGGGCACAAACGCTGATATATCAGGATTGAGTTATGAAATCTTAAAAGAAAAAGGAACAGTTCAATGGCCATATCCGGAAGGTGAAAGTGGCTTAGGAACAGTGAGGTTGTTTGAAGATTTTAAATTTTTCACCCATGACCAAAAAGCGAACATTTGCTCAATGCCTGATGAAAATCAATCGTATGAAACCAATAAGGATTACCCTCTGATTCTCACCACAGGCAGGGTTAGAGACCAATGGCACACCATGACCAGAACAGGAAAAGTGAACAAACTCAACCAACATATTCCTGAACCATTTGTGGAAATCAATCCAAAAGATGCTGAAAAGCTAGGTTTAAAAGAAAACGACATTTCAATTGTAAGCACTGCTTTTGGCACTTGCCAACTAAAAGTGAAATTGACCTCAAACATAAAAAGAGGGGTGATATTTGTGCCCATGCATTGGGGAAAAACCTCAAACGACAATGGCACGAGAGCAAACAACCTTACAAATAACCTAATAGACCCCATTTCGAAAGAGCCTGATTTGAAATTCACTCCTGCAAATGTTACTAAATTCAGGAAACAAAAAGAAAAAATAGTGATTGTGGGTGCAGGAGCGGCAGCTTATGCTTTTGTGAAAGAACACAGACAACACGAAAATGAAGATGAAATTCTGATATTCAACAAAGAGTCACACCCTTTCTATAACCGTGTGATGCTACCTGATTATGTTTCTAACCACCAACGTTGGGAGCAATTGCTCAAAGCAAGTCCTGAAGAAATGCAAAATTGGAAAATCGAAATGAAGTATGAAACAGAAATTGTTTCTATTGATAGAGAGAAAAAATTGGTATATGACCAATTTGGTGAAAGCTACAGCTATGACAGGTTGATTTTAGGGATGGGTTCTCGTGCATTTATGCCTTCACATTTCCCAAAATTGAAAGGTCTCATGAACATGAGAACCCGAAGTGACGCTGACAAATTAAAAGATATGTTGCCCAATTGCCGTGAAGTGGTGGTGATTGGAGGTGGTTTATTGGGTCTGGAAATGGCAGCCTCATTAAAAGTGCTTGGGCTTGAGGTGTATTTGCTCAACAGAACCAACCGATTGATGGAAAGACAACTTGATGTTTTGGGCAGTCAACTCTTGTTTGAAGAAATGTTAGAAATCGGTGTCAATGTATTGCTCAATGAGGAAGCTGATACATTCTTAGGTTTAGAATCGGTTGAAGGTTTAATACTCAAAAGCGGGAAAAAAATAGGTTGTCAAGCAGTTATTGTTGCTGTCGGCACTCAACCCAACATGGAAATTGCTAAATCAGCAGGCTTAAAAATCAACCGCGCAATTGAAGTTGATGAAAGGCTGAGCACATCAGATACCAATATACATGCTTTGGGTGAATTAGCAGAATTCAAAGGCAATGTTTGGGGAATCACCGCAGCTGCTGAACAACAAGCAATTGTATTATCAAGATTTTTAAATGGAGATTCCTTTTCAACTTACCAAGGATCTGTTTTTATGAATCTCTTAAAAGTTGAAGGATTGCAAATCGCATCAATAGGTCAAGTTGAAATACCGAAAGACAATCCTGATTTTGAAGAAATCGTCTTCATTGACAAAGCAAAGAGATATTATAAAAAATGTGTAGTAAAAAACGACGTTTTGGTGGGTTGCATCTTGATGGGCGATAAATCAGAATTTTTGGAATTTAGAGATTTGATCAGTAAAAGAATTGAACTTTCTGACAAAAGATTGCAACTTTTGAGAAGCAATCAAAAAGCAGAACCGGTGGTTGGTAAATTGGTCTGTTCATGTAACAATGTAGGAGAAGGCAACTTAGAAAAGGCAATTGCTTCAGGTTGCAAAACATTAGAAGCACTCTGCAACACCACAGGAGCTGGAACAGGTTGTGGCAGCTGCCGAGTGGAAGTGAAAGGAATATTAGAGAAAAACTTAGGAAAGAAAAACAAACCACAAATGGTTGAAGCCTGAAACAGATGGAACACTTTGTCAAAATCAATTCAAATGGAGGAATCATAACGGCTCTTCAACTGGAAAAAATAACAGAAACAGCTAGAGCCTCTGGTCTGTCAAATATAGGAATAGGCTCAAGACAAGACTTGTGGCTCAAATGCAAATCAGGTGACCAGGTCCAAAAAATATCTTACTTGCTTTCAGAACTTTCCATCAAACATGAATTAAATTCAGATAAGTTCCCTAGTAGAAGCACATCATTTCCGGCAGAAGGAATCTTTACATTTGACGGCTGGATTACTGAAGGAAATTATAGAAGCATTTTAGATTTGTTTGATTTTCAGCCAAAACTGAAAGTAAACTTAGTTGATCACGGACAATGTCTGAATCCCTATTTTACAGGTCACCTCAATTTTGTCACCTCTAAAATCCCAAATTATTGGTATCTTTATTGGAGAATGCCAAAAGAAATGGACTTGTATTTATGGCCAAAACTGGTGTATTCGACCGCTATTCCCACTTTGACCAAAAAACTAGACGATATCATAAAATACGAAAGAATAAGAGAAAAAAAAAGAGTGGTTGAATTGGTAGAAAACAACTTGACTTATCTTTCTCAAGAAGTACAAGATCCACTGATTTTGCCGAGATATCAATTTCCATACTATGAAGGTTTCAACAGAATTGAAAATGACTACTGGTTAGGAATATACAGAAGGAATGATGTTTACGATGTTTCATTTTTAAATGAAATGGCAAAACTATGCCAAAACACCCAAGTGCCTTTGTTATGTTTGACCACTTGGAAAAGTATTCTAATCAAAAAAATCGGAATAAAAGACCGAATCCTTTGGGAGAAACTACTCGGCAAACACGGTATCAACGTCAGACATGCTGCATTAGAGTTGAATTGGATGGTTGAAGACCATTTAGAAGATGCAGAACGTTTAAAAAATGAAATTGTAACTGCTTTGTACAAAGAAGATGTTAGAACATATGGACTGGTTTTTGGAATTAAATACACGGAATCATATAAATCCCCTGCTTCTGTGTTGATTGTTAAAAATAACGACAACCTTTTTGATTTATATCATACTGAGGATTTCAATCCAAACAATCAAAATTTAATTGAATTCAAGAAAAATTTGAAAGAAAATGAACTTTTTGAAGCTATTAAAGAGCTATGTAAATATTTTTACAAACAACTCAATTCTTCAGAAGAATTTTCAATTAAAGATAAAACAGGAATAGAAAAAATAGAACATAAAAAAGTGAGCAAAAAAATGTATCAATGTTTGAACTGCCTCCATATTTATGATCCTGAGCTTTCAATTGACAAAGAAAAAATAAATGATTACATATGTCCTGTTTGCGAATCAGGAAAAGAATTTTTTAAAGAGGTGATTATTGAGGAAGTATGAGAAAAAAGGTAACAAATCTTCTTTAAACAAAACTAAAAAGAAAAACCCATTAAATGAATTAGGAATGAACAACTCCTTGCAAATTAAGTTCCGGAATCGTAAAAGTATTTTCCACAACAATTGAGTCAGGTACAAAAATAAATTTTTTATCAAAAAGAGATTCATTCATATAATAACTCACCCAAAACTCATTGTTTAAAGGCAAGACATCATCACTGATTGGTTCAATTAAAGCGTAGCCACCGGGTTCGATGTTTCCTATAAAATGTCTCAAAACTGATGTGCTTCTCTTTTCCTCATTGATGAAGCCATATCCTTTTGATGAAACCATGACATTTTTGATTTCTACTTCATTTCGATTCAAAATATAAGCATACCAACCATTCTCAAGTGAGTGATCATCTTTTTTAAGCACAACAACAACCAAAACTCCGGAAACTTTAGGAAAATCAATATCACTTTTCATTAGACAACAATTTTAATAAATCAGACATTGAGCAAGACTTCAATGTTGAATTGAAATTTTTGGCAAGTGAATTCAAAAGCACTTCTAAAACAATCTGCAAATTTATGTATTTTCCTAATTCAAGTTGCATAGAAGTCACTTTC
>JBDNDT010000141.1:0-6688 GCA_046718985.1 Cytophagales bacterium | reverse complement strand
TAGGTTTGCATTGAGAAATGGGGCAAATGCCATCTGCGAAAAACCTTTGGTGCTAAATCCTTGGAATGTGGAAGCTCTGATGGAATTGGAAAAGGAGTCAGGACATTCTATTAACAATATCTTACAACTCAGATTGCACCCTGTGATTATCAATTTGAGAGAAAAAATTTTAAGCGCAAATTCAGCCAAAAAACACAAGGTTTCACTTGATTATATCACATCGAGAGGTGCTTGGTATGATGTGAGTTGGAAGGGGGATGAGTCAAAATCAGGTGGAATTGCCACCAACATAGGCATTCATTTCTTTGATATGTTAATTTGGGTTTTTGGAAAGGTTCAAACGCTTGAAGTCTCTCATTATGCTGCTCACAAAGCCTCAGGAACCATTGAACTAGAACATGCTTTTGTGGAATGGAATTTGAGCATTGATGCAGATGATTTGCCAAAGCAAGCAAGAAATGAAGGAAAGAGAACGTTCAGGTGCATTGTGGTGGATGGTGAAGAATTGGAATTCAGTGAAGGATTTGGTGATTTACACACTTTGAGCTACCGGAAGATTTTGGAAGGCAATGGATTTCCTTGTTCTGAGGTTTTGCCGAGCATTCAGTTGGTTCATGACATCAGAAACCGAAGATTCAAAAAGTGATTTTTTTTAGATTTTCTTTCTTAATCTAGCAACAGGGAGTTCCATTTGCTCTCTGTATTTTGCCACGGTTCTTCTTGCGATATGATAGCCTTTTTCGTGAAGAATTTTTTCGATTTTGTCATCAGGCAATGGTTTTGACTTGTCTTCATTCTCAATGAGTTCTTTGATTAAGCTTTTGATTTCTCTGTTGCTCACGTCTTCTCCTGATTCTGTTGACAGACCTTCTGAGAAGAAAAACTTCAATGGGAAGACTCCGAACTCTGTTTGAACGGTTTTGCTACTCACAACCCTTGAAACTGTTGATATGTCCATCTGGATGTCTTCAGCGACATCTTTCAAAATCATGGGTCTCAATTTTGATTCTTCACCATGAAGAAAGAATTCTTTTTGGTGATTGACAATGCTTTGCATGGTTTTGAGCAATGTGTTTTGTCTTTGTTTGATGGCGTCAATGAACCATTTTGCGGCATCAAGTTTCTGTTTCACAAATGAAACGGCTTCTTTCATTTGTTTATCTTTTTTGTCGCTTTTATCGTAAGTGTCAAACATTTCGATATAATGACGACTGACTCTCAGCTCAGGAGCATTTTTGCTGTTTAGGGTGATTTCTAATTTTCCATTGTTTTCATAAACCAAAAAGTCAGGGATAACATATTGAGAAACGAAATCTCCGTTTTCACCACCACCCGGTTTTGGATTCAAATGAGTGATCAGATTGATGGCTTCTTTCATTTCCTCATCAGAAAAACCGGTTTTTTTCTGAATTTTTTCATAATGCTTTTTGGTGAACTCTTCAAAATGTTGGTCAACAATTTCCAAAGCAAGATGCACAGCTTCTAGGTGTTCTTCTTTTCTCATCAATTGTAGATGAAGGCACTCCTGCAAAGTTCTTGCTGCAATTCCGGCAGGTTCAAAATTTTGGATTTTAAACAATATAGATTCCACTTCACCTTCATCCGTTTCAATTCCTTGAGAAAAAGCCATGTCATTGACGATGGATTCAAGTTCTCTTCGCATGTAACCGTCATTGTCAATGCTACCTATAATTTGTTTTCCAATGGTGAGTTCACGTTCATCAAGTTTCAAGAAACCTAATTGATTCATTAGAGAATCAAACAAAGTCAACTCAAAAGAAATAGGCATTTCTTTGTCTTCATCATCAGGATAGTTTCCATCGCCCTGCATTTTATAACCTGAAATGTCATCATCGAGATAATTATCAAAACTCATTTCATCATTTGAGTCGTAATCATCATCATAATTTTCAGATTCATCATAATCATTGCTTTCATCGGAACTTTCATCAGAAGTTTTCATGGTCAAATCTTCCAATGCAGGATTAATTTCAAGCTCTTCCTCAATTCTTTTTGCCAATTCAACAGTTGGCACTTGCAACAATTTGATGAATTGGATTTGTTGCGGTGAAAGCTTTTGTTGCAAAGATTGATTTAGACCAAGTTTCTGCATAATCAAAAATCAAGTTTCAAATATATTGAGTTAAACGAAATAGGGGATTTTAGTTGCCAAAACTCACGACTAGAATCATGCCAAATTAATCAGATTTGTGTTTAAAGTGTTAGTTTTACGGAATAATTTTCTGCGATGCCCACCAAAAGAATTCAATACGAATATTTCCCGGGTCATTTGGCTGCATCAGAGCCATTGAAAAACGACCCAGGCAAACTCAGTGATGAACAAATGATTCTCAACATTGGGCCTCAGCATCCATCTACACATGGTGTGCTCAGGCTTGAAGTGGTGTTGGAAGGTGAGTGGGTGGTGGAAGTGGTGCCTCATTTGGGATATTTGCATCGGTGTTTTGAGAAACATACAGAAGCATTGGCTTACAATCAAATCATTCCTTATGTTGACCGAATGGATTATATCGCAGCAATGAACTCAGAGCATATTTATGCGATGGGTGTTGAAAAGCTCTTAGGTATAGAAGATTTAGGCAAAAGAACAGAATACATCAGGGTTTTGGTTGCTGAATTGAATAGGCTCGCTTCACATTTTGTAGCCATTGGCACATACGCAATGGACATTGGGGCATTCACGCCATTTTTATGGCTTATGCGCGATCGAGAACATATTCTCAGGCTTTTGGAGTGGGTTTGCGGTTCTAGGATGCTTTATAATTACATCTGGGTAGGTGGTTTGTACTATGATTTACCAATTGGTTTTGAAGACCAAGCATCTGCTTTTTGCGCTTATTTAAAGCCGAAATTGAAGGAACTTGAAGAATTGGTTGTTGAAAATACGATATTTATTAACAGAACTGCGAATGTAGGGGTCTTACCCCTTGAAACGGCTGTCAACTTTGGATGTTCAGGACCTGTGTTGAGAGGTTCAGGACTCAAATTTGACTTGAGAAAGGAGGATGCTTATTCAGTTTATCCCGAAATTGAGTTTGACATTCCGATTGGGGAAGGTAAAATGGGTACATTAGGAGATTGTTGGGACCGGAATTATGTTAGAGTGAAGGAGTGCTATGAGTCTTTAAAAATCATTGAACAATGTCTTGAAAAGTTAAATAGCGAATTTAAAAGAGATAAAAATTACAAACCTTGGGAGTTTCTACCCAAAAAAATAAGACCTAAAAGTCAAGATTTATACTTTAGAGGAGAAGGAGCAAAAGGTGAATTAGGATTCTTTTTCAGAACAGATCCTGATGAAAGGTCAGATAAGCCGTTCAGATGCAAAGCACGATCGGCTTGTTTTGTGAATTTATCAGTATTGCCTGAGATTGCCAAAGATTGTTTGTTAGCAGATTTGATAGCAATCATTGGCTCATTGGATATGGTGATGGGCGAGGTTGACAGGTGATTTTGAAAAATTTTAGCACTTTCTGCTTGAAACAAAATCTCAGTTTAACTCAATAAATTTGTATAAGGTACTATAATTGACTAAAATAAAAAACCCTGAAGAACCTCTCCAGGGATTTTCAATTAATCAACAAACAAACTACTTCGATCTTAAATATCGTTTCACATGAAATGATAGCGCACAAATGCTTCCATTGCTTCATATTCTGCCAAACCTAGTTTGTTATAGAGTTCAGCAGTCGTTTTATTTCTTTCTTCGGCTCTTTGCCAAAATTCTCTTGAGTCTGAACCTTGGAAAACTACGCCGTCTTTTTGAGATTGGTGTTTCCATATTCCATATCTTTTCTTGAGCACTTGTTCTGGACTCATAGGAACGGTCATTTCCATTTCATGAATATCCCACTCTGCCCAAGCACCTCTATACAACCAAACCCAGCAATCTTTCATGAAGTCTTTTGTTTTTAATCGGTCTAAAGCCGCGAAGATTCCGTCTAAACACACCTTGTGGGTTCCATGAGGATCTGCTAAATCACCAGCTGCATAGATTTGATGAGGTTTGATTTCTTCAATTAGTTTTGAAATGATTTGAATATCGGCTTCCCCTATTGGATTTTTTTCTACTCTTCCAGTTTCATAAAAAGGCAAATCTAAGAAATGAGCATTTTCTTCAGGAATACCCACAAATCTGCAAGTTGCTTTTGCTTCACCTCTTCTGATGATTCCTTTTATCTGTCTTACCTCATAAGAGTCTAACTCGCTGGATTTTTTGTTCTTCAAAAAATCATAAGCTTCTTCAAACATTCTTTTAGAATCTTTGGTGTCAAAGCCAAACTTTGTATTATAATCTAGAACAAACTCAGCGAATCTTAGGGCTTCATCATCGCTTACTGCAATGTTACCTGATGTTTGATAAGCTACGTGAACATCATGACCCTGATCATGCAATCTCTGGAAAGTACCTCCCATTGAGATGATGTCATCATCAGGGTGTGGACTAAATATAATTACTCTTTTCTTAGCTGGCAAAGCCCTTTCAGGACGATTAGTGTCATCAGCATTTGGCTTTCCACCCGGCCATCCGGTGATGGTGTGTTGCAACTGATTGAAAACGTCAATGTTGATGTCATAAGCATTTCCGTTTGCCGCAAGCAAATCACTCATGCCATTGTCGTTGTAATCTTTGTTGGTAAGTTTTAAAATTGGTTTGTTTAATTGCAATGCCAAGTGAGTAACTGCTTTTTTAATCATTTTCTTGTCCCACACCACATTGTCAACCAACCATGGAGTTTTGATTCTTGTCAAATCTTGAGCACAAGGTTCGTCAATAACAAAAGTTGTGTTAGGATGGTTTTGAAGATAAGACGCAGGCACTTGTTCAGAAACAGGGCCTTCAACTGCTGCCTTAACAATTTTGCTTTTCCCTTCACCCCAAGCCATCAAAATGACTCTTTTTGCTTTTAATATTTGAGAAACACCTAAAGTGATAGCTTTTTTAGGTGTTCTTGAAAGTCCACCAAACTCGCCCGCAGCAGCTGCTCTGGTTGAATGGTCTAAAGTTATTAATCTTGTCTGAGAATTCATCAAAGAACCAGGCTCATTGAAACCAATGTGGCCGTTTCCTCCAATGCCAAGAATTTGAAGGTCTAATCCTCCCAATTCATCTATTTTTGCTTCATAATCTCTGCAAAATTCAGAGATTTCTGACATAGCAAGTGTTCCATCCGGTATGTGACAATTTTCTCTCACAATGTCCACATGATTGAACAAATTTTCTTCCATGAAACGAACATAGCTATGTACACTTGTTGGCTCCATTGGATAATATTCATCCAAATTAAAGGTGAAAACGTTTTTGAAGCTTAGTCCTTCTTCCTTATGTATTTTGATGAGTTCTGCATAAAGTTTCTTTGGAGTCGAACCTGTTGCCAAACCCAACACACAAGGCTTTAATTCTGATTGTCTCTTCAAAATCAGATTGGCTATTTCTCGTGCCACTAACTTGCAAGCCTCATTTGAACTTTGAAAGATTTCTGTGTGAATCTTTTCGAATTTTATTGCAGAAGCAGTCTCAGACTTCAATAAACTGTTAACCATATAGTGTAATTGGCGCTTTGTTTGTGTATAAATAATGTAATTGGTTTGCTTAATTGCTAAGCTTGATACAAATTTAACCATTCCTCATTAATTGGATATTCGCACCCACAAAAAAAAAGTTTCAATAGGGCAAAAATGGTGATGTAAGAAATGAATTAAATAACGTATTAATACCAAGTTAATTCTTGCAAACAGTTGTAAATTAGAGATGTTTGTTTCTTGGTAAACGATTTAAAAACGTTTATTTGTTAGGTAGCATTTTTACTTATATAAGTTTACAATATGCTACAAAAATACAATTGTGTAATTTTTTTCTAAATATCAAAAAACTGACAATTATCATTGATTTAACTGATTTACTTTGATATTTTTGTTAAAATGAATATGGATAATCATGAAAACAATTGCACCTGAATGTGAAAATTGCTTATGTAGGAAAGACTCATTGTTGAATCACTGTGTGATGGAAGAGCTTCAAAAAATAAATTCTAATAAAAGTTGCAGCTTATATAAGAAAGGTCAGGTGATATTTCATGAAGGAAATAAGCCATTTGGTGTTTTTTGCATCAATGATGGAAAGATTAAAGTGACTAAAAATGACAGTAATGGAAAAGAACAAATAGTTAGACTTGCCAAACCAGGAGATACGATAGGATATAGGGCATTAATGGCCAACAGCCGTTATACAGCCTCTGCTGTTGCTTTAGAAGACTCCAAAGTTTGCTTTTTGTCAGAACAAGATTTTACTCAGTTGGTGAAAAACAACGAAAAAGTGGCAAATGATTTGTTGGTTTTGTTATCAAAGGCTTTGGGTGAAGCAGAAGAAAAAATAAAAAAGTTAGCCTTGAAGCCTGTGAGAGAACGTTTAGCAGAAGGCTTGTTGCTTTTGCACAAAACTTATCACGATGGTTCAGACAATTTATTCACTATTTCAATCAGCAGAGATGATCTCTCGGGCATAGTGGGCACTGCAAAGGAAACCGTAATTAGATTTTTATCAGAATTGAAAGATGAGGGCATTGTTGATACAAAAGGAAGCAACATAACCATTTTGAGAATAGACAAATTGCTTGAAATATGCCATCTTTATGACTAAATACTGATTGTCGGTCATTTTGAATAA
>JBDNDT010000140.1:0-6772 GCA_046718985.1 Cytophagales bacterium | reverse complement strand
TGAAAAATTTCTATTCTAACTTTGAATATTCACAAAAACAGCATTTTACTTGTCAATCAATCAGCTGATAAAATCTAGTCCTTTTAAAAAATTTTGAACAATACAGATAAGTTCAAAATTCATTATTACATTTTTTCCAATTTTAGTTTCCTAAACTCCCCCTTTATTAGTTTTTAACCACCCAATAAATCTTTGATATTTACAAAAAAACCACTTAAAAATCACATTGAATGTTTTTTTTTAAAAAACCTGATAAGCTTGTCTCTATTTGAAAAAGCTGTTTATATATCAAATGATTACAAAAAAAACACCAAAATGAATCAACAAAATAAAAAACTTAACATTTAATTAACATTACGTTTCACTTATCAATCTTACACCAACAATTACACAACATTAACACCCATTTATATATGTACGCAACCAGAGTTGATATTTTAGAGTAAATTTGCATTGAAATAATTCTCTACTCATAAAGGGAGAAGTTTTTCATGGTATTAGGTTAGGTTGTGTTAGATGGGTTAGGCACGCCCGAGATGTGAAGCTGATTAGTGTGGATGATCTCATTAGGGTGTGCTTAATTATTTTATGCTGGTTTAATTTTCTTGCTAGTCAAGCCCCCCAACCAAAATATTGAAACAGCAATAAAGAAAAACAACAAAAGAAACAATATACTGTTTCTCATGCTACCGGTCAATTGGTAGCATAGTCCATAAATAACTGAGCCTGAAACAATAGCTGTTTTCTCCACAAACTCATAAACACTGAACATTTCTGATTGGGTTTTTCCTTCAGTTAACATCTTTGAAAAACTTGAACGTGATAGACTCTGCATACCACCCATCAAAAGTCCTACTCCAAAAGCCAATAAATTGAAATCAAATTCATTCCTAGTGAAATATGCCCCTACGCAAATTCCCATAGATGCCAAAACACATATCAGTAAAGCTTTCATATTACCGATTCTTTTAGAAAGCATAGCAATCAAAAAAGCTCCTAAAATAGCCACCATCTGAATGGTGAGTATCACCACAATCAAACCAGAAGTTTCAATCCCCAACTCTTCAGTTGCAAAAAGTGGAGAAAGATACATGATCACTTGAAAACCAATACTGTAAAACAAAAATGCCATTAAAAACCGCTTAGCCATTTTGTTCCCTGACAGTTTTTTGAAGGTTAAACTCAACTCTTTAAACCCCGCATTTAACATCTTGAAACTAAAATTTTGTTTAGATTTCCTATCTCTTGGAAGATATGAAAAGGTAATCTGAGAAAAACCAAACCACCAAACACCCACCATCAAAAAAGATAAACGGCATGCGAAACCCTCGGTGATGCCCAATTGATTGGCATTGGTCACAAAAATCAAACTAACAATTAACAAAAGCACGCTCCCTACGTAACCCAAAGAATAACCTTTTGCACTCACTTTGTCTTGTTCTTCTGCTTTAGCAATCATCGGCAAAAAAGCATTATAGTAAGGTAAACTTCCGGCAAAGCCAACTGTGGCTAAGAAAAAGCCTATCAATCCAAACAAAATGTGTTCAGAATCAAAAAAAAATAACATTATACAACCCAATGAACCCAAATAACAGAAAAACTTCATAAAGAACTTGTTTTTATTCAGTTCTTGGGCAACACCTGACAAAATCAAATTGAGAATTACGACAAATAAAAATGCTGATGAAAGCAGATAAGAATACAATGCTAAATATTCAATTTTGAAAAAATATAATTCCAAGAATCCTTCTGAATCAGCAATTGATTTCATCACTCCATTATAGTATGAAGGGAAAATCGCTGTGACAATGGTGAGCGAATAAACTGAATTCGCCCAATCATACATACACCAAGCATTTTGAATCTTCTTCCTTGAAATCATCATTGTTTTATATCAAATGAACCCAGATTGGGTAAAAATAACATCACTTCATGTAAGGATATTCCCAATGTGTGGGTGGTGAAAAATTCCTCTTGATGTTTCTCGGAGAAACCCAACGCAAGAGATTCAAAACAGAACCTGCTTTGTCATTTGTCCCTGATAACCTTGCTCCACCAAAAGGCTGTTGATCAACAACTGCACCGGTTGATTTGTCGTTAATATAAAAATTACCGGCAGCATAATTCAATTTTTTAGTTATACTCTCAATCACTGCTTCATCTTGACAAAAAATTGCTCCCGTCAGCCCATAATCAGAAGTTTGGTCAACAATAGATAGCACTTCATCAAATTTATCATCTTGAAAAACATAGATGGTTAACACCGGACCGAAGATTTCCTGAACCATTGTTTCGTAATATGGATTCGTAGTCACAAAAACCGTAGGAGAAATAAAATAACCTTCCTTCTTTGAAAATTCGCCACCCGCAAGCAATGTGGTTTCATTGCTTGCAATTCCATTTTTGATGAAACCTGTGATTTTGTTAAATGCCTTTTCATCAATCACCGCATTGACCAAACAAGTGTAATCTTCCACAGAACCCATTTTTACATTTCTCAGTTCTTCAACCAACATATCTTTCAAACCCTTATTCCACAAATTCATAGGAATATAAGCTCTTGATGTGGCTGAACATTTTTGGCCTTGATATTCAAAAGCTCCCCTGATGAGTGCGGTGCAGACTTGGGCCATTACTGCGCTGTTATGCGCCAACAAAAAGTTTTTACCTCCGGTCTCGCCTACAATTCTAGGATAGTTCTTGTAGAGATACAGGTTTTCACTGATTGTTTTCCACAAGTGATCGAAAACCGTGGTGCTTCCGGTGAAATGAAGACCTGCAAAATAAGGATGGCTGAAAACCACTTCTCCAATCGAAGGACCGTCACCATATACCAAGTTAATCACACCATCAGGCAAGCCCGCTTCCTTGAGCAATTGCATCACAACGTATGCAGAATATATTTGACTATCAGCAGGCTTCCAAACCACTGTGTTCCCAAGCAAGGCAGGTGCTGCCGGCAAATTACAAGAGATGGCAGTGAAGTTGAATGGTGTGACTGCAAAAACAAAACCCTCTAAAGCCCTGAATTCTAAGCGATTGCTAACCAACTGATTGCTAGTTGGCTGAATTTCTTGAATCTGATTGGCAAAAAACACATTGAAGTTTAAAAAATCTATCAATTCACATGCTGAGTCAATCTCTGCTTGATAAACATTTTTAGACTGACAAAGCATGGTGGCTGCATTTAATTTATACCTCCATTCACCCTTCGCCAACCAAGCTGCTTTCAAAAAGATATTGTTTCGTTCTTCTTGGGTTTTTCCTGACCATTCTTTGTGAACGCCCAAAGCTGATTGAATTGCCAATGCAGCATGTTGTTGAGAACCTTTGAAATAAGTCCCTAATTTCAAACCAAAATCATGTGGCGCAACAATATCCACTTTGGTTTCGGTTTTGATTTTCAAACCATTGATGAACATTGGAATTTGAAACTGAAGACCTTTGAATTCTTTGATTACAGATTCTAATTTTAGTCTTTCTTCACTTCCCGGTAGATAATCAAAAATTGGCTCGTTCAATGGTCGCATATCAAAAAATTTATATCACAAATATAATCATTCTCGTTGAAAATGAGAATAGATTCCTTGTTTCAGATAAAAGGAAAAATTAAAAAAAGAGGTGCTGGAGGGTTGGGGGGATGAATAAATTATCAAAAAAGATAATTCACAATTCTACATTCGAATTCAAAAGATTTACAAATCTATTCAATTCCCCCTCACTTCAATCCCATTGACTTTAAGTGTTCGTTCAAGTGGGCTTCATCTAAGATGTACACTTCTCTCGCTTTGCTGCCTTCAAAAGGCCCTACTATGCCGGCTGCCTCCAACTGATCCATAATTCTGCCGGCTCTGTTATACCCTAAACTCATCTTTCTTTGAATCAAAGATGTACTGCCTTGTTGGTTGATTACAATCAATCTTGCTGCTTCTTCAAACATGGGGTCTAAGTCTTTTAAATCAACTTTTCCTGAACCATTTCCGTCACCCTCCTCTCCTGAAAACTCAGGCAACAAATATGCATTTGGATAGCCTCTTTGCCCTCCAATGAAATTACATAGCCTTTCTACCTCAGGCGTGTCTATAAACGCACACTGAATTCTCGTCAGCTCTGAGCCATTTGAAAAGAGCATATCCCCCTTGCCAATCAACTGATTAGCGCCGCTTGTGTCTAAAATAGTTTTTGAGTCAACCGCAGAAGTCACTTTAAAAGAAAGCCTCGCCGGAAAATTGGCTTTGATGATGCCGGTAATCACATTCACAGAAGGTCTTTGCGTGGCAACAACCAAGTGAATCCCGATGGCTCTTGCCAACTGTGCCAAACGAGCAATGGGGGTTTCTACTTCCTTACCTGCTGTCATCATCAAATCGGCTAATTCGTCAATGATCACCACAATGTAAGGCAAAAACCTATGCCCTTCAGTTGGAAGCAATTTCCTCTCAATGAATTTGGGATTATACTCTTTGATATTTCTGCAATTGGCCTTTTTCAACAATTCATAGCGGTTGTCCATCTCAATGCAAAGCGAGTTCAAAGTGTTCACTACTTTTTTGGTGTCAGTGATGATGGCTTCATCGTTATTGGGAAGTTTCGCTAAAAAATGGCGCTCCAACTTGTTGAACAATGAAAGTTCCACTTTTTTGGGATCTACCATCACAAATTTTAGTTGTGAAGGATGCATCTTATAAAGCAAAGAAGCAATTAACACATTGATACCAACGGATTTTCCTTGTCCTGTTGCCCCGGCCATCAATAAGTGAGGCATTGCCGCTAAATCAGCAATGAAAACATCATTCGAGATGGTTTTGCCTAACACAATTGGCAAAGCTTTATCTGTGTTGGCGAAAGCTTCAGTACCCAAAACTGACCTGAAAGGAACCATTTCTTTGGTTTTGTTGGGCACTTCAATGCCAATTGTGCCTTTTCCTGGCATTGGCGCAATGATTCTGATGCCCAAAGCTGAAAGACTCAAAGCGATGTCATCTTCTAAACTTTTGATTTTAGAAATCCTCACGCCCGGATCGGGAACTATTTCATATAAGGTAACCGTAGGTCCGACAGTTGCTAAAATCTTGGTTATGCCAATGCTGTAATGTTGCAGCGTTTCAACAATTTTGTCTTTGTAAAACTTCAATTCTTCCTGTGGAACTTGCACTTTGTTCACCGGCAATTCATTGAGCAAGTCAAGTGTAGGATATTGAAATGAAGACAAATCAAGTTTTGGGTCATAATTCTCTAAACCTTCAATCTTGGCAGCAATTCTTTCATCTGTCAAGTTTTTTTCATTCGTGACCACCAAATCTTGAGCGATGAGTTTGTTTTGTACCAAATTGGTGACAATCGGTTCGTCTTTGGGTTGCTCGATTTCAAAGTCAAATTCAGGTTTGGTGTTGTTTTTCTTTTGGTTTGTAGTAGTTTTCACTTCAAAAGTGAACACATCATTTTCTGCTTCTTGGTCCAAATTTCCTTCATCAATCGGCTCGTCATCATCATTCAACTGAACCTCTTCATCATCATTTGGGCTATCATCTTCATTTTCATTCTCTTCATTTTCTTCATAAAATTTCTTTGGTTTCGATTTACCCTTTTTGACATCTTGCTCTTTGCCGAAATCAGTCAGGTTAAACATATAAACGCTAAACACAAGCAATGAAAGAAAAAGGAACAAAAAGGTTCCCCAGCCCAAAACACCGTTGAACAAGAACGCCAACTCATAGCCCACTCCCCCACCAAGAAAGCCAATGAATTTTTCTTGACCGCTGAGCAAAGTCAAATATCCCAAAGTCAGCGACAGCCAAAACATGAAAAAAGCCACCACCGTGATTGCCTTTTGTGTCGGCAAAATCCCCTTTCCAAAAATGATTTTCAAACCCAATGAAAAAATAATCGGTAAGGTCAGAAAAAAGGAAACCCCAAACCATTTAAATACAAAATAATGCGAAAGAACAGCTCCGGCAATGCCTAACCAGTTTTCCACTTCCAAAGCATCGCTTCTGAAACCAGCCCATGTGAGCCCTTCAACCACACTTTGGTCATCATTCCCGGTGAACAAATGAGATAATGAAGCGATAAAAGCATAAACCGAAAAAAACAACAAAAAGAATCCAAAAGAAACATGCAACCTTCTGTCATTCAAGAAACCAAAAAATCGTTTTTCAGCATCTGATGAGGCTTCACGTTTAGCCTTTTTGGGGCTTGGTTGGTTTTCCTCGACTTTGGGAGTGTTCTTTTTGTAAGTGTTTTGAGCCATAGAATGCAAAAATAATCAATAAACCATGATTCAACACGAGAAACCAAAAATTCAATCACAAAACTCAATCATTATCTAAAATGCTTCGCATTAATCACTTTTTTTATTTTTTTTGGGCAAACCGCCTTAGGGCGGCCCGGCTTTCAGGGCTCGCTCTTTTTTGTTCCGCTATGAGCTGCACAAAAAAGGAGCTCAAACAAACCCTTCAATCCGTTTTGCAAGTTAGGCCAACCTTCAAAATGAATATTTTTTGATTTTTTAAAAATCAATCATTTTACGCAAATGCCATTTTATTTCAAATGACCAATTTGCACCATAAGAAATAAACAAATTCCAAAAGCTCATAAAGAAAATCAGAAGCAAAGCATAAAATTTAAACTTTTAGAAAATTTGCCCTATTGCTCCATTTGGATTTATTGCATTTCAACGATTCATATTTTCAATAAAAAAAAATGAATCAAAAATCACATTGCAACGTATGGAATCCTAAACCAAACGAAAACAACAAGGAACGTTACCAGA
>JBDNDT010000014.1:0-14372 GCA_046718985.1 Cytophagales bacterium | reverse complement strand
TTTCTGTAATCAATTCAATCAATATTCCAATTCATATAAAGTTAGCTTCAAATGCTAATGTGATGAAGATATTTGAGGAAAATATAACAAATCCTCAAGTTAAATTACAAAAACTTGGTTGGTTAAACAATACTACATTAGAAAGCGAAGTTGGAAAATCTGATGCGATTTTGCTTTTTCCTTGGTTTTCCAAGTCAAGAATGGGTGTTCCTTCGAAATTATACGAATATTTATCATGGGATGTACCGATTTTGGTTTGTGGTGAAGATGCAGGAGGTTTAAGAAATTACTTGTTAAGCATTGGAAAGGTAGATGTTTTGATAGAAAATGCTGAAAAACTTCAAAGTTGCTTCAGAAGAATTCAAAACAATGACTTTTCTTTATGCCTTGAACCTAGATTGTTGAATGAAAAACTATACTTCGAAAATAATTTAATTGACGACTACAAACACTTGATTGAAAGTTGTTTATGAATATTGCAAGAATAGCTTTCATCTCCCATCCTCACCATCGAGGTGGTGTCACTTCTTGGATGGTTGATGCTGCAATCGAATGTGTAAACCAAGGTTTAGAAACTTATTTTATTACTATTGAGCCAAGCACTTCTTATATTTCTGCCAAAGATAGAGCTTCACTTTATTCAATGTTGCAAGATGTAAACAATTTGAATCTTATTACTCAAAAAAATGGTCTAGAATTTGACTTAGGTTCAATTGGTTTCAAAATAAAACAATATACAAAGTTAATCAGCAAACTACCTCTCGGAACTCCTATAATTGTTTCTGATGATGAATTGGTTTGGATGGCTGCTGCCACTATGGCCGATAAATTCCCATTGGTAGGTGTTTTGCACAGTGATGAAGAGAAATACTATAAATTAGCCGATTGCTATGAAAATTATGTGTCGCTCTTTGTGAGTGTTTCAAATCGTGTGAAATCAAATGCTAAATCTCGACTTAAACTAAACAAACCGCATTATGTGATTCCTTGTGGAATTAGATTGCAAAGCTTTAAGTCGCAACAAACTCGACAATCAAATAAAATTCTTTGGTTGGGAAGGGTGGAAGAATTTCAAAAAAGAACCTCAGACATTGTTAAAATTGCAATGAATCTTAAAAGTGTAGGAATTGATTTTAAGATTGAAGTTGTTGGGCAAGGGGTTGATTTTGCAAAATTGTTAGTAAAAATAGAAGAAAATGACTTGCAAGATAAAGTTCAATTGAAAGGCTGGAGAAATAAAGAATATATTGCAAATGCCCTTTCACAATCAAAAATTTTGCTTCAGACTTCTAATTTTGAAGGAATGTCAGTGGCTGTGATGGAAGCTTTAGCCTCAGGATCCAGGGTTGTGAGTACCAAAGTGAGCGGGGTTGAAGATTTAGAACATGATGAAGATGCTCAAAATGTGGTTAAACTTTATGATATAGGAGATATTCAAGCAGCAAGCAATTTGATTGCAGAGATACTAAAAGATCAGCAAGATTATTCAAACCAAGCATTTTTGTTGGCTAAAAAAAATTATTCAATAGAAAGCTGCATGAAAAGATACTTTTCGGCAGTTGAAAATATAATGCCAACCGAAAAATCTCTTCATTTTAAACATAATATCAAATCAAGTTGGCTTTTCTCTTGGTCTTTAGCTAATTTTAGATTTTGGAAACATCGCATTAAATCCATCTTTTAGCAATGTGTGGCATAGCCGCTTGTATATCAACAGATTTATCAATAAAAAAGAAGTTTACTTCTGATTCAATTAAGTTACTATCTCACAGAGGTCCTGATGATAGTGGTATCTATGAAGATGAAAACCTCGCTTTGGTTCACACTAGATTAAGCATTCAAGACCTCTCTCCAATGGGTCACCAACCCATGGTGTCAAAAAATGAAAGATTTGTAATTATTTTTAACGGTGAAATTTATAACCACCTTGAACTTCGAAAACAGTTGTTGCCGGAAGTTTTTTTCAACTCTAACAATGATACTGCCACAATTTTAGAACTATTCTCTAAACTGGGAGAGAATATGCTCGGTCATCTTGTCGGAATGTGGGCAATGATGATACATGATAAAGAGAAAAATGAGCTTTTTATCAGTAGAGATCGTTTTGGACAGAAACCTCTTTATTATTTGATGGTGGATGACAGTTTGTTCTTTGCCAGTGAAATGAAATGTTTATTCCCTTTTTCAAATAAGATTTCCTTGAACAATAATATGATTGGGGAGTTTTTAGGAATGGGAAATTATGCTCATTTAGGAGACCAAACTTTTTATCAAGAAATCACCCATTTTCCCGCTTCGTCTTATGCCAAGTTGTCTTTGAACAAAAGCATAAATAGCTTTGAAATAGTAAATTATTGGAAACTTCCCAGAATTGGCAAAATTCAATTTGGTGAAGAAAATTTGCTTGAGTTGAGAGAGCGTGTGATAGAGGCTGTTTTGAGCCAAACCATTTCTGACCGTCCCATTGGAATCACTTTAAGCGGAGGTCTTGACTCATCAATCATAGCTTCTGTGCTTTTGAACTTTCACAAAGGACATATACATATCTTCACTGCGCAAACTGATGATAAACAATTTTCAGAGAAAAAATATGTTGATGCATTGTTAAATCAATATGACAGTTCGAAGTTCACTTTGCATGAGATTAATCTTGATGAAGAGTTGAAAATAGATATGGTAGTTGAAGCCCTGAAATGCCAAGAAGAGCCTTTTGGAGATCCATCTATTGTCGCTCACATGATGATTATGAAAAAAGCTAAAGAATTGGAAATTCCTGTGATCATCAATGGGCAAGGAGCTGATGAACTGTTTTGGGGATATAATAATTTAGTTTTAGCTCTTTTAGCAAAAGACATTAGCAAACTGAAATTTCAGAGTTTTAAGATTTGGAGAAAATTTTTCGGAAAGAAAGATTTATTTAGGGTTTTGTTGTTAGCCTTTTTTCCGGCTTTAGAAAAAGTATTAAGACAAAAGCAAAGAAAATCTCAAAAAGCTATTCTTCCCGAAGTTTGGCGAGGAGCTAATCTGATTAAGACCATAGATTATTCTGATTTAAACCAAGTTTGGAATGATACAGCATTTGGAATTCATTTGCCTCATTTAGTGCATTATGACGATAGAAATGCTATGCATTATGGAATTGAGGGAAGAAGTCCATTTTTAGATCATAGGCTGTGGGAGTTTGTTGCTAAGTTTAACCCTTCCATGCATCTTTATAAAGGTTTCAGGAAAGGATGGTTAAGAGAGGCTTTTAAAGACCTGTTGCCGTCAGAAATTTATGAAAGAAGAACCAAAATTGGCTTTTTCACACCGCTTAAAAAGTTTTGTGAGGAAAATTATTCTCAAATGCTCGAAATTCAACAACCCTTGATTGAGAAGTTCGGAGTTGGCATCATAAATAAAAATGAATTAACCTCCCCAATGAAAAATAGATTCTTTTTCAGATTAACACTGGTTAGTTTTATTTTTGTTCTTCTTCTGAAAGAAAAAAACTAAATGTTACCAAATTTTTGAGCTTCTCAAAGTTAAAAGAACTTCTAATCAGTATCCAACTTCTTAACCATCATCTTTATTTTTAGTTTTCTTAAAAAACTTCCAGATTAAAAATGACTACCCTTCCTCTTCCTGACAGCCAAATTGATTACTATCCTGATTTTCTTTCCTCAGTTCAAGCCCATCATTTTTTTGAAGTTTTTAAGGAATCATTGAAATGGGAACAAGGATTCATTCAATTGTTTGGCATCAAGCCTGAACCAAGACTTTCTTGTTGGTATGGTGATTCGGAGGCTGTTTACACTTATTCCCAAAAAAAGATGTTTCCGCTACCTTGGACAACAGAACTTCTTGAATTGAAACATGAAATTGAATCCCAAACCGGTCAGCAGTTCAACAGCGTCTTGTGCAATCTATATCGTGACGGGAATGACTCAATGGGTTGGCACAGCGACAATGAACCTGAATTGGGTTTGAACCCTGTGATTGCCTCCGTTTCTTTGGGTCAGGTCAGGAAATTCAGGTTCAAACATAAAAGTTTGAAAAGAAACACCCACAGCCTTTCCCTCGAAAGTGGAAGTTTGTTGTTGATGAGTGGCTCTACACAAGAATATTGGTTGCATGAAATCCCCAAAGAGCCTAAGATTTTGGGAGCAAGAATCAATTTGACTTTTAGGTTTATCATTCCCAAAACTAAATGAACATTTATCCATCATTCAGAAGCTGATGCTTGATTTTACCGGTCTTTTATCCACTAAAATAAATCAGTAGAAATTCTTTGTCGTCGAAAACGCCCACAAGGCTAAGGGTTAATCATAATCATCGAAAATGAAATCATTTACAAAAATAGCAACACCAATCGAGAAATTAAATTGATTAGGATTCACAATCATCTTTCTCAATGGTTTTCCATGTTCGTTCGTCATGTTATAATTTTGAAAACTACTAAAAATCCCAATGTCATCAACTCCCGCATCCCGAACCCTGTCTGAGACAAATGCTCCTCCGTCATAAGATACATTCAATGAAATTGAAATTCCTGCATCTTTGCCAATATGCTTGACTAATGAAATTTCCGGTCTCAATAACATTTTGGTTTGTTGAACAGATATGCTAAACAACTCATTCTCGTCTTCTTCATCTTCATAAACATATAGTCTCTCTCCAAGATGGTGAGTGATTTTTGAATAACCTATATATCCCATGGTTCTCAACCAACAACTTTTATTGAGTTTGAATTGGTATCCAACTCCACTTGCTATAAATGAGCTTCTGAAACTTCCTGGAGTTCTTCTTTTTCCTCTGAAACTGAATCCGAAGTTAAAAAAGTCTAACACAAAATTGCTTTTTGAAACATAGTGACAAATTGAAAAATCCATGTGGTTCAATAAATTTGAATTGGGTGCATTCACTTCACGAGTGACCAATTCATCATCATTGTCGATAAACTGATAGCGAACCAATTGGTGTTCATTTTTTATTGTTTTTGCTCCAAATCGTGAGTTCAAAAATAACACATGCCAATTTTCATTTCGGTTTTTGCTCAATAGTTTTTTAAACAATGGTGGTTGGGGCTCAAACTCATACTGTGCAAAGCAGTTCACAACTGTGATTAGAAAAATTATTGAGGTGTATTTGCTTTTGTTCATCTCTTAATTCTTTGTTTAGGACTTTTCGTTTTTTAATGTTGTCGCCAACCAAAAAACAATATAACCCATTCTAATTGAAGTTTAAAAATTTTCTTGTTAATTATGAATAAAAATGCAACAATGTTGCATTATATTTGTGAAAAATTTATCAAAATGAAAGATCAGAGACTACCTGTTACTGTTTTGAGTGGCTTCTTAGGTGCCGGAAAAACCACATTACTCAACCATGTGCTCAACAACAAAGAGGGCATGAAAGTAGCAGTAATTGTCAACGACATGAGCGAAGTGAACATTGATGCGAAATTGGTTTCTCAAAACCAATCCTTGTCTCGAACAGAAGAAAAACTCGTTGAAATGAGCAATGGCTGCATCTGTTGCACATTGAGAGAAGATTTGATTGAAGAAGTTGAAAAGCTGGCAAATGAAAAAAGGTTTGACTATTTGCTCATCGAAAGCACCGGAATTTCAGAGCCATTGCCTGTGGCGCAAACATTTGAATTCGAGAGTGAAGATGGTTCGATAAATCTTTCAAAACTGGCTAGATTAGACACACTTGTCACGGTGGTGGATGCCTTCAATTTTGCCAAAGACTTTGGAAGTATTGACACAGTTCAGACCAGAAAATTAAATGAAGATGAAGATGACAACAGAACGATTGTTAATCTCTTAACAGATCAAATAGAATTTGCCAACGTAATTATCATCAACAAAGCAGATTTGGTGAAAGCCCAAACTTTGGGCGAGTTGAAATCAATCATTAATTTTTTAAACCCCAATGCAAAAGTCTTGGTGAGTGAATTCGGTAAAGTGGCTTTGAATGATGTCTTAAATACAGGATTGTATGATGTTCAACAAGCCTCTTCCACTGAAGCTTGGGCAGAAGAGTTGAAAAAAGTACACACACCTGAAACAGAAGAATATGGAATTTCAAGCTTTGTGTTCAGGAGCAAAAAGCCTTTTCATCCTGAGAGATTCTGGGCTTATCTAAGCGAAAACTTCCCTGAAAACATCATCAGAAGTAAAGGTATTTTTTGGTTGGCATCGAGAGAAGAACAAGCTTTGAACTGGAATCAAGCAGGAGGATCGTTAAGAGCTGAAAGTGCCGGATATTGGTGGAGCAGCATGAGTTTCAATGAAAGAATGATGCATCCTGCATTTGTTGAAAATATGGATGATATTGAATCTCGTTGGCATAAAATTTTTGGTGACCGATTTAATGAATTGGTGTTCATTGGTCAGGATATGGATGTTGACTTGTATAAAAAAGAATTAGAGTATTGTTTGTGCAATGAAAAAGAAATTCAAGCTTGGAAAGAGGGCAAAAAATTTAATGACCCTTTTCCAATTGATTGATTTATAGTGTTATATTTTTCTTGCCATTTAACATATTTTGTTTGTCTATTGAACAACATTTAATCTTTTCGAACGGTTTCAATTTTCGATCATCATTAACCCTTTCACCAAAAAAAGTTCAACAACTTTTCAATAAACAACGATATGAGATAAATTTTCGTAAAAACCCAATTATTATCAAAAACATCAAAAAATGTTTAGAAAATTTTGTGGGTTAGGCTTTCTTTTTATCTCAATTGTTCTCAAATCACAATCGAATTCAGGGTTTTCGGAATCTTCTTTTTCGGCAAAATCAACTGAGGTTTCAGATTTTTTCAATAGTTCTAAAATTGAATCCACCTGCAAAACACCCTCAATCAACAATGGCAACAACCAAGAAACCCTCTGTGGTCTCAACTTCCCGAACCCCGGTTTAACGCTCAACTGCGGCATCCAAGCCGGAAACGGAAAAACTTTTCAATGGTTCAAAGAATCAACATTGCTCGTTGGGCAAAATGCCCCAACACTCAACATCACCTCAATTGAAAACACCGCAACAACAGGTCCGGGAACTTATAGAGTGAGGGTAGATTCTGCCGGATGTATAAAAGAAGACCAAATCACTGTCTTGGCAACTATCCCTACCCCTGATTTAGGGAATGACAAATTGCTCTGCAACCCTGCTGCGGTGAATCTTGAAACAAACGTAGTTGGTAATGGATTGATTTATAAATGGGAAGCAGACAACACACCACCTTTCAACATCTCAGGGTTGGTTGAGCTTAAAGAAGAAATTCAACCGATTTTGCAAAACGTCAGATTGGCAGGGCTTTACAGGTTGACCATTTCGGCTAGCGGTTGTCCTAATGTTTTTGCTGCTGTGAATGTCACTTCAAACCTGCCCACACCGGTGGATAATTGTATCCCAAACCCCGGCGCTTCTACATCCTTGTCAATTTCTGACCCCGGACTACAAGGCAGTAACTATAATTGGTATGCCACACAGGAAGGAGGAACAGCTTTGGCTACCAACACACTCACTTTCAACACGCCAATTCTCAATTCCACCACCACTTATTATGTGCAGAACATGAGCGCGCAGGGTGTTGTCGTTGGCAAGCTTTCCATCACCAGCAGCCCTGCTTCAGTGTGGGATGTAGATGACTTTGATACCGCTGACAAAAAGCTCAAGTTCACGGTGAGCCAAAACTTAACCTTAGACTCCATCACAGTTTATCTTGAATCTAGCGGAAATCTCACCATCAGAATTTTAAAAGAAAACAATGCAGAATTGATGCATAGCAAAACATTCACTTCACTTCCCAAAGGTGCAAACAGGGTTTCGCTCAGTTTTTTGCTCAATCCTGATACTTATCTCATTGATGCTGTCGGCACAACAGTGCCACTTTTGATGGAGGGTGCAGGTGCAACAGGAGTTAGTTTTCCTTATGTTTCACCCGGTTTGATTAGCATCGTCAACAATGCATCATGGGCAAGCGGTTGGTATCCAATATTTTATGCTTGGAAAATCTCTACAAGCGCTGTCTGTGCCAGACTCCCGGTTCAAGCTAAAGTTGGCAATTGTGTCATCAATTGCAACCTTCCTCAAACCAACAAAAATGTTTCAGGAAGTTCGGTTTGCACAAACAACAACGCTACTGTCAGCATTTTAAATTCTGAATCAGGGGTGAGTTATCAAGCATTCAGGGGAAACACAGCGATTTCAACATCGGTGAACGGAACCGGGAGCAACATCACCTTAACCATACCTTTTGCTGAACTCATTTCAGGAAACAACCTCATTGGGGTTAGGGCAAACAACAGCTGTGGAACTTCCAATTTGAACAATGCTGTCGTCATTTACAATGTTCCGACCATTTCAAACGCAGGTAATGACCAGTTCATCAGCACCAGTTCAACCACCCTTTCAGCTAACGAACCAAGCACAGGAACAGGGGAGTGGTCAATCGTTTCGGGAACAGCCAACATTGTTTCTCCCAACCTCAATAACACCACCATCAACGGAATTGAAATCAATTCTACGGTTGTGTTCAGGTGGACAATCAGCATCAATGGATGCTCGTCCCAATCAGATGTGAGTGTTTCAAGAACAATCAACTCTCTGAATGACAACGATTTTGAGTGGTTCTGCCTTTTCCCAAATCCTACTTCCGAAAAATTCGATTTGAGACTTGAGCCAAATAAAGTGCAACAGATTCAAGTTTTTGACAGCATGGGCAAAACGCTGTTCCAAAGTTCGGGAACAATGGAACAATACAGTTTCGGACAAAATTGGAAGCCGGGAGTTTATCAATTAAAAATCATTTCAGGAAACCAATCAATTAGCAAAACAATCATCAAAAATTGAAGGAATTTCTATTTGTGTCCCAATAGAACTTTATGGAGTTGCCTTATTTTCTATGACCAAGTTTCGAAACACTAAACAGATACAAGCGAATAAAAATTTGTTTATAAATTTTTTTGGGCGTGCCCCTACGGGTCGTGCTGTCCGCCAATCGCTGTCGCTCGGTGCGCCGCTTACGCTTTGCACTGGCCTTTCAGGCCATGGCTCCCATCACTCACGCGGGGTGCAAAAGGGTTTTTAGCTGCAAATCATAAAATCATTAAAAGAAGCTTGCAGGTGGGAAAACCCAAACCTGCCCATAAACCTCCTCGCAAAACGGATTGAGGGGTTTGTTTGAGCTCCTTTTTTGAGTAGCGTAGCGGAACAAAAAAGAGCGAGCCCCGAAAGCCGGGCCGCGTAGCGGTTTGCCCAAATAAAAAAAATGAAATCCTCAAAATTCTTAACATTGAAATATCCTAATCACTTATAACTCAAAACTCCTGATTCATCACAAATAACTCAAAACGCCTCTCTCCAAATTTGATAGGTATTAGAAACAAAAATTGCTACTTTTGCAAGCTAACCTGTCAAGGTTTGAAACAAATTTGTAATTAAGTTTTTGAATATATGTTAGAAGTGCTATCGAAAGGTTTGGCAAAGGTTTTTGGCACCAAATCTGAAAAAGACATTAAAGAAATTCAGCCTTATGTAAACAAAGCCTTGGAAGAATATGGAAAATTGAAAACCATTTCTGACGATGAATTGCGTTTGGCGAGTTATCAATTGAGGGAGTTTTTGAAAAAAGGTTTGAGTGCTTTGGATGAAAAAATTCAATCATTAAAAACTGAAGCTTCAGAGCCGGGTGTCAACTTGCAGAAAAAAAATAACCTCTTAGATGAAGTTGAAAAAATAGAAAAAGAAAGAGACAAAGAGCTGGAAAAACTCTTGCTCGAAATTCTTCCAAAAGCTTTTGCGATTGTTCGTGAAACAGCAAGACGATTCAAAGAAAATGGCAAATTAGTCGTGAAAGCCACCGAACGTGATATAGAGCTTTCAAAAACAAAATCAAATGTTGAAATTCAAGGCAATCATGCTGTTTGGCACAACAAATGGAAAGTGTTGGGCAACGAAATCACTTGGGACATGGTGCATTATGAAGTTCAGCTCATTGGGGGGGTCGCATTGCACATGGGCAAAATTGCTGAAATGGCAACCGGTGAAGGAAAAACTTTGGTTTCAACACTTCCTAGCTTTTTGAATGCGCTCTCAGGTTTAGGGGTTCATTTGGTGACTGTGAACGATTATCTTGCTAAAAGAGATTCTGAGTGGAATGCTCCTTTATTTGAATTTCACGGGCTAACGGTTGATTGCATAGACAAACACCAACCCAACACTGACAGCAGAAGAAATGCTTATTTGGCAGACATCACCTATGGAACAAACAATGAGTTCGGCTTTGACTATCTGCGCGATAACATGGCGAAAAACACTCAAGAGTTGGTGCAGCGCAAACACCATTTCGCCATCATTGATGAGGTGGATTCAGTGTTGATTGATGATGCCAGAACTCCATTAATCATTTCTGGACCTGTTTCAAGACAAAGCAATGAGCAGTTGTTTTATGACCTCAAACCCAGGGTGATGAGGTTGGTTGAAGAACAGAAGAAACTCGTTCAATCGTACCTTGTAGAGGCCAAAAAGAAACTTGAACAAAATCCAAAAGACGAAGAAGGAGGTTTAGCATTGTTCAGAGCGCAAAGAGGTTTGCCAACTTATAAGCCTTTGATTAAATATCTCAGTGAAACAGGCATGAAGTCTGTTTTGCAGAAAACAGAGAACTTTTATCTGCAAGACAATCAAAAGGAAATGCCAAAAGCTGATGCGCCTTTGTATTTCACCATTGACGAAAAACACAATTCAGTTGAACTCACTGACAAAGGTTTCGCCTTGTTGACCGGTCAAAGCGAGGATCCTAACTTCTTCATTTTGCCTGATATTTCAACTGCAACTAGTGCAATTGAAAAAAACAACACCATTTCAGCAGAAGAAAAGGTGAAAAGGACTGAAAAATTGATAGAGGAATACACTGCAAAGTCTGAAAGAATTCACACCATCAGCCAATTGTTGAAAGCTTACACATTATATGAAAAGGAGGTTGACTATATTGTGGTGGACAACAAAGTGAAAATCGTAGATGAACAAACCGGCCGTGTGCTTGATGGAAGAAGATATTCTGACGGTCTTCACCAAGCTTTGGAAGCCAAAGAAAACGTGAAAGTGGAAGAAGCGTCCCAGACTTATGCCACCATCACCTTGCAGAATTATTTCAGGATGTATCACAAGCTTTCAGGGATGACCGGAACTGCCGAAACAGAATCAGGCGAGTTTTGGGAAATCTACAAATTGGATGTTGTGGTGATTCCTACCAATTTGCCTACCAAAAGACAAGATTTTCAAGATAAGATTTACAAAACAGCGCGCGAAAAATTCAATGCAGTTGTTGATGAAGTGGTTGAACTCACCAAGGCAGGAAGACCCGTTTTGGTCGGCACAACTTCAGTTGAAATTTCAGAGTTGTTAAGCAGAATGTTGAAGATGAGAAACATCAAGCATCAAGTCTTGAACGCTAAATATCACCAAAAAGAAGCTGAAATTGTTGCAGAAGCCGGAAAGCCCGGAACGGTGACCATTGCCACCAACATGGCGGGTAGGGGAACAGATATCAAGTTGTCAGCAGAATCAAAAGCAGCAGGCGGTTTGGCTATCATCGGCACTGAAAGACACGAATCAAGAAGGGTTGACAGGCAGTTGAGAGGTCGTGCCGGAAGACAGGGTGACCCGGGTTCTTCACAGTTCTTCGTTTCTTTGGAAGATAACTTGATGCGTTTGTTCATGTCTGATGGCACCATCAAAATCATGGATAGATTAGGTTTGAAAGATGGTGAAGTTATTCAACACTCATTGATCACCAAATCAATTGAAAATGCCCAGAAAAAAGTGGAGCAAAACAACTTTAGCATGAGAAAACGTCTCCTTGAATATGATGACGTGATGAACTCTCAAAGAAATGTGGTTTACAGAAAAAGAAGAAACGCACTCTATGGAGACAGGCTTTCTATTGACATTGCCAACATGTTCTATGCCATCACCGAAAATGTGGTGAAAGCGACTCATTCAAACAATGTATCTTATGAAGATTTCTTGATCGAGATAATCAAATATTTCGGTTATCACACCAAGATCTCTCAAACCACTTTTGAGTCAGTGAAAAAAGATGAACTCACCAAGTTGTTGTTCAAAGAAGTTAGAGAGAACTATAAAAACAAATCGAAAGAATTTGCATCACTTTCAATAGACATCTTCAAAAGAATTCAGATGCAAGTGGGAGTTTTGAAAGGAAACGAAGTGCTCAATGTGCCTTTCACTGATGGAAAAAAACAACTGATAATCGGTTACCTCATCGCGGAATCTCTTCAAAACGAAGGGGCTAACTTCATGTCAAACTTGGAGAAATACACCACTTTGGCTATGATTGACAACGAGTGGAGAGAGCATCTCAGAGAAATGGACGATTTGAAGCAGTCTGTTCAGAATGCTGTTTATGAACAAAAAGACCCATTGTTGATATACAAAATGGAAGCTTTCAAATTGTTTGAGCAATTCAAGTTCAAAATGGAAGAAGATATTGTGACATTTTTGATGAAATGTGACAGTCCTGCTTCGGACCATGTGAATGTTTCTCAGCAGCAAGAAGCTCAAAGACAAGCTAGACCTGCTCAATCACAAAACAGAACCAGCACCAACAGAACCACAGAAACGTTGACCCCCAGAGCGCCCATTTCAAGCCAAAAAATTGTGGGTAGAAACGATAAAGTGACAGTTCAATATGTTGACGGCACCATCAAAAAGGATGTGAAATTCAAATCCATTGAAGATGATTTGAAAAACAGCCGATGTGTGATTGTGGACTTCGCATAATAAATTGAAGAGAACCCATGGGAAATGTCATGGGTTATTTTTTTTTAAGCTCTATCTAAAATGCCTTAATCAAATCAAATGGACTTAAAGATTTTTTTCGACCCACTCGTTGAAACTGATTTTGACTATATTAAATCTCCACTTTCATGGAAAGAGAATATTTCAATCAATTTCGGGAACATACCCAATTGGAAAGAAGCTCAAATCGCTATCGTTGGCATAGCCGAATCAAGAGGAAACAGCCAAAATGAATCAGCAGAAAAAGGCGCAAATGCTATCAGAAAAAAACTTTTTGAACTCAAAAAAGGCTTCGGTTCTTATCAAATTGTTGATTTGGGAAACCTCAGATGTGGAGTGAAGGTGGAAGATACCTATTTAAGGGTTAAAGAGGTTTGTGAGATTCTTTTGGAGTTCAACACCATGCCCATCCTCATTGGTGGAACACATGACATTGACTTGGGCTTGTATTATGCTTTCGAGAAATTCAACAAATTCGTGAGCGTGTTGAACATTGATTCAGAACTGGATATGTATCCTGATGCTGAAAACCAATGTCAGTCACATACACACAGAATTCTTGTTCACGAACCAAATTATCTTTTTCACTTCGCCAATTTGGCCTATCAAAGTTATCTTAACGACCCATCTCTGATTGATGTGTTGGAGCGGCTTTATTTTGAAAATATCAGACTGGGCTTGTTGAGGGAAAACATTAAAGAAGTGGAACCAATCATCAGAATGGCTGATTTGATGAGTTTTGACATCAGTGCCGTGAAAATGCAAGATGCACCCGGCCACCCAAGTGTGAGACCATTTGGACTCACCGGTTAAGATGCTTGTCAAATTTGTTGGTATGCAGGTTTGAACACCAAGCTCAGTGCCGCCGGTTTCTTTGAATATAATCCTGATCTTGACCCAAAAGGTCAAACAGCACAAATGATAGCGACAATGATTTGGTATTTGGTTGAAGGCTATTACAACCGAAGATATGAACCTGATTTTTTTGGTGAAGGTTATACCCGTTATGTGATTAGTGTGCCTGATGAGTCATTGCCGTTGGTTTTTTACAAAAGTAACTTCACAGAAAAATGGTGGATGGAGGTGAGTTTCATTCCTGAAAAAGACCAACCCATGAAAACTGCTATTACTCCATGCAGTTACCAAGATTATCTCACAGCCGCAACTGGCGAATTGCCCAATCGTTGGATTCAGGTGCATAGTAAGTTGTTGTGAAAACTCTAAATAAGTATCCGAAATTTTTATCAGATGAGACTAATGTAGTTTTGTGTTCATTTTATAATTGTCGGTGTTTAAAATATAATTAGATTTTATCAAAAGCATAAATGCTGAATTACAAAAATGTTCATTTGGATAACACTTATGTTTTACTGTTTTTATTGTTTTCATATTGTCTTACTTGTAGTAAGAACTAAAGTAGCACGTTTTTGAATCATGTGTTTAATCAAAGGGTTGCAAGTGTGTGTTTGTGCCAATGTTTCAACAATAACTAAATTATATCCGAAAATTTAATTGCTATTGATGTCCCTATGATAAAGTTATTATTTGTCGGTTTGGTC
>JBDNDT010000139.1:0-6828 GCA_046718985.1 Cytophagales bacterium | reverse complement strand
AAATTATAGTTACTTCTATTTCACCAAATTTCAAAAATTCAAATTATTATGAAGGCTTAGACAAAGCAACTACAGAAATAATTCAAGCGACAAGGGGTGAATTTAAGCCAAATTTGAAAAAACCCGACTCATCCTCAGGATTTGCTTTAGCATTAATTATTTTCTTTGTTATATTTGTGCTTCTTCCTTTTTTGAATTATAAATCAGTAAATGGAAGAGTGGTGGATGGAAAGCATATAAACTTTTTAACTGCTATGCTAATGTCAAATGCTTTCGGGCATAGGAGAGATAGTTTTGGCTCATTTTCGTCAGGTTCCGGAGGCTTCGGAGGATTTGGTGGTGGAAGATCCGGAGGAGGTGGAAGTAGTGGAAGTTGGTAATTAAGAAATTGATAATAAATTTAAGAATGAGGTTTTTTAAAAACATTGTTATACTATTTGGGCTAAATTTTGTTTTTGCTGAAGGGAGTTATGCTCAAATCCCTGATGCAAATGCAGCCAATTCAAAAATCAAAGCGATTTTTTTATATAATTTCACCAAATACATTGAGTGGCCTCCTCATTACAAAAAAGGGGATTTTGTGATTGGTGTTTTGGGAAACTCCCCTATTGTTCCTGAGTTAGAAAAAATGGCCGAGAGAACAAAATTAGGAACACAAACATTTAGTATCAAAAGATACAATAACATCAATGAAATTTCAGATTGTCATATACTTTATGTAGCTAATTCAAACAATGAACTAATTGAATTAGCTGCCCAAAAATTACATAAGAAAAGTCCATTGATAATTTCAGAATGTGGTGGCTGTACAAAAAAGGGTTCAGCAATTAATTTCGTGTCTGTTGACAATAAACAAAGGTTTGAACTGAATAAAGGTAATGCCGGTAAAAACGGATTACTTGTTAGTTCCAATTTAGCAACATTAGCAATTTTAGTAGATTAATGCGCAGAATATCAAACATATCGAATTTTTTTGGAGTAATATTTATTGTTTCTTTTTTGAATTCAAGTTTGCTCCAAGCACAGTCTAACAAAGTTGCTGAAGCATACCAGCTCTTGACTAAGAAAGACTTAAACGGTGCTAAGTCAGCCATTGACATTGCATTGAAAGATGCAGAAACTCAAAAAGACCAAAAAGCATGGTATTATAAAGGGTTCATTTATAAAGAAATATATAAAACAAACGAGAAAGATAAATTTGAATCTACAACAAGAATTGAGTCAATTCAAGCATTGAAGAAATGTATTTCAATTGACCAGAATACTGATTATGCTAAACAATCGGTTGCGGTATTGAAATTTCTGGCAACAACATTAAAAAACGATGGTGCTAATTTGCTTAATCAACAAAAACACAAAGATGCCATTAAAGCTTACGAACAGTATCTTGACGTTTACAAATTTTATGAAACAAAAATTGTTGATACTTCAACTTATTTTTATATAGGTTATAGCGCGTATGAAACAAAAGATTACGATAAAGCGCTATCAAATTTTCAACAAGCAGCATCATTAAAATACAACAATTCAAACTTATACTTCTTGATGTCAAAAATCTATCAAGACAAAAAAGATAATAACAATGCATTGAAGGTTTTGGAGGAAGGTCAAAAGCTTTTTCCTAATGACAGAGATTTAGTTATTGCTCAAGTCAATATATACAAAGAACTCAACAAAATTGATGAATTGGAAAATAAACTAAATAAAGCGGTTTCAATGGAACCCAAAAACACTGACCTTCTCATGATGCTAGCTTTGGTATATGAAAAGAAAATGGAACAAAATATCAAAAACAAGAACAAGTATAACGACATGAAAAACAAGGCATTAGACAACTATAACAAAATTCTTAAACTAAATCCTAACCATTTGGATGCCAATTACAACCTTGGAATCTTATATTACAATGAGGCTGTAACTAAAATTCAAGAAAGTGAATATGAAACAGATTTGATAGCATTAAGTCAACTTCAAGATGATTGTATAGAAATTTTCAAGAAATCATTGCCTTATATGGAAAAGGCTTATTCATTAGATCCAAATAACAAAAATACTTTATTGGGCCTTTCAGGCATTTATTTCAGTCTCAATGACGAAGCAAAATCTAATGAATTCAAAGCCAAATATGATGCTTTGAATAAATAAAATTACTAAATTGAACATATATAAATATTAAAAAATGCGACTACCATTCAGACTAACCATTGGCAGAAAAATAGGATTAGGCTTTGGTATTTTGATATTCTTCACCCTTATAAATTTTATTGTCACATTTTTCACCCTACACAAGAGCAGGCAATTAAGTGATGATATTATCAACATTTACACGCCATCTGTCGATGGATTGGAAGAATACAATGTGATGATGCTAAATGCTTCATTGTTGATTAATAACTGGGTTTTGATACAAAGTGGAGAAGACAATTATGACAAAATTCAACTGAAAAAACTTTTAAGTCAAGAATACCCAAGAATAAGAAAAAAAATAGAAGACACGCTCTCAATCAATTGGAATGAGAACGAAAAGCAAACCATAAAAAAGATTTTTAAGAAAAATGATGTACTTTTTTCAATGTATAAAGACATTATGAGTCAATTAAACTCATTTTCTGCTTACGAAGATGCAACAATATTATTTCCTATCAAACCAATGATTGCAGAGGATGGTGAAATTACGGAACTGACTAGAGACATATTATCATCCTTAGATCTTTTGATATCAAAACAACATAAAATTACCCAATCTGTAAGCAAACAAATGATTGGTTCTTTCAATATTGTTCAATCTTTTGTTTCCATTTCAGGAATTTTATTAATCATCGGCGGAGTTATAGTCGCTATTGCAACAATTAGAACAATTGTAAAACCAGTCACTGAACTTAAAGACATGCTATTGCAAATGGGCAAAGGGATAATTCCTGATAAGAATGTAGTAGCTGATGATGATGAAATCGGTGAAATGACCTTGGCAATGAGTCAATTAGTTGGTGGGTTGAAAAGTACAGCTCAATTTTCAAAAGAGGTAGGTAGCGGTAATTTTGAATCTGAATACAAACCTCTATCTGAAAATGACATCTTGGGAAATTCACTGCTAGTCATGAGGAAAGACCTTAAAGAATTAACCTCCAATTTGGAACAAAAAGTAAAAGAAAGAACAGAACAAATAGAAGCACAAAAAGTTGAAATTGAAGAAAAGAATGAAAAGTTACGTTCACTATATGAAGCTGTGACTGATTCAATAAAGTATGCCAGCAGAATTCAACAATCATTTTTACCAACAGATATTATAATTAAAAGATCATTACCTGAATATTTTGTGCTTTATAAGCCAAAAGACATTGTAAGTGGTGATTTTTATTGGTTCGAAAAGAAAAAAGATGCCATTTATTTGGCAGCTGTTGACTGTACTGGTCATGGTGTTCCTGGTGCATTGATGTCTATCATAGGTAATTTTATTTTAGATTATAATGTGAGTACGGTTGAAAGTATCAGTCCTGGAGAGGTTTTAGATGGTTTAAATGAGGGTGTCACCAATACCTTGAAAATCGGTCAAGCTGATTCTGTTGGTTCAAAAGACGGAATGGATATTACACTTTGCAAAATTGATTACAAGAATCAAGATCTGCAATTTGCAGGAGCTTTCAACCCACTTTACATGATTAGAGATGGCGAATTTTCTGAATTCAAAACAGATAAATTCCCTATTGGACATTATGCAGAAGAACCGGAAAGAAAATACCTTACTCAACACATCAACTATAAAAAAGGTGATGTTTTTTACATCTTCACTGACGGATATGCCGATCAGTTTGGTGGGCCAAATGGAAAGAAGTTCATGTATAAAAGATTTAGAGAATTATTGATTGAAATTCATCAAATGCCTATGAACGAACAACGTGATAGGTTAGATCAAGCAATTGAATCTTGGAGAGGCGAGGAAGAACAAATTGATGATATTTTGGTGATAGGTTTCAAACTTTGATTTTTTTTATTTAAAATTGCATATATAACTTGACGATACCTCAAAAAGACCCAATAAAAAAAATGGTTGATTATTTAGCAGTATACGAAAAAATGCATGATAATAACATCATGCTCACTTTCAAGGGAGAGGTAACTTTTGATTTGGTTAACTCCATTTTGAAAATTATTGAAGATCGACTCGAAAAAATCGAAGATAACAAAATAACTAGAAAGAAAGTTTACAATGTACTTGTGGAATCTTTGCAAAACCTATGCAAACATTTAGAAGAAAGCACAGTAGAAGATTATGGTTTTATTAGCGGAAGAACCGCACTGTTATTGATAGAAACTGATTTGGAAGCTTATAGATTGGTAACTGGAAATTACATAAGCAATGATAAGATTGACGGGCTAAAAAACAGACTTGATGAAATCAATTCTGTTTCAAAAGATGAGTTAAGAGAACTTTATAAAAGAATTCTTAACAATGGACAAATCTCAGAAAAAGGTGGTGCAGGACTTGGATTCATTGACATAGCTAGAAAATCCGGTCAAAAACTACAATATTCTTTTCAACCTGTAAATGATAAATTTTCATTTTTCAGTTTCCAAATTGACGTACCAAAACAAAGTATAACCTCAAACGAGTAATAAAATGGAAGTTTTTCACTTAGATTCAAAGCAACATACACCTTATGTTCACTTCGATCCGATAACTGGAGACATGAAGATGAAAGGAAGATCAACCCCGGAAAACTCGGTTGAATATTATTCTCCTATTCTTGATTGGTTAGATAATTATGTAAACAATCCTGCTCCTGTTACAACAGTTAATGTGCATTTTGAATACTTCAATACATCGTCTTCAAAATGTATCTTAGATGTTTTCAAAAGATTTGCGCAACTCTACAAAAACGGTAAAGAAGTTAAAATTCTTTGGTACTACGAGCAAGAAGATGAAGATATGCAAGAAGCAGGTGAAGACTATAGCGATATTCTTGGAGTGCCTTTTGATGTGTTGGAAATTAGCGAATAATTAAATTAATGGCTAAAAGAAATCTTTTTGCTCGAGAAACAGAGGTATTAGAATATAACACCAAAATATCTAAAGATAATACAATTGATCTTGAAACACTCAGATCAGAGTATTCAAAACTCGTTTATCACTATGAAGAACTTTTAGACCAATCCAGACTTATCACAAAAGTAAGTGATAAACTTCAGAACAAACTTAACAACCTTAACGAGAGTCTCAATCTAAAAAACATTGAACTACAGGAAACTATTGATGAGCTAACCAAAGCCAGAATCGGTCGTCAAGCTGCTACTATATCTTTTGTCATTCTAATTGTTCTTTTCGTTTTAGAAGAGTTGATGATGGGGCCAATGATTGACCAAATGACCAACAACAACTTGTGGTATAGTGCCGGGGCAAAATTCATTTTGGCTTTATTATTGAAACCATTGGAAAGTGCGATTGAGTCTTTTTTGTTAAACCAAGTGAAAAAAGCTAAGAAAAGAGAAAAAGAAAAGCTTGAACAAGAACAAAATGATGCAATGGCTAAATGAGAATACTATTGAACCATTCTGGGAATTGCTTTTCCCACAATCTTGTATCATTTGTGGAAAAAAAATTGAGCAATTTAACATGTGCGTTTCATGTGATTCAGCTTTTCAAACTTTGGTTTTAAGCGACTTTGATGTAGAATTGAATCACACAACTTTAATTAACAAATCCCATATTCTCGACAACTTTTATGCTTTGTTTTTCTTTCACAAACAAATGAAAGTGCAAAAATTGATTCACAGAATCAAATATGATGGATATCAAGAACTGGGTATTATCTATGGTGAAAGATTAGGGCAAGAACTAAAAAAGAAAAATTGGAATGTGAATGCGATTGTGCCGGTGCCAATGCACCCTAAAAAACTAAAAAAAAGAGGATACAATCAAGCTGAATTAATTGCATTAGGCTGTTCCAATGTTTTAAATTTACCAATCGCGAATAATTTGTTAATCAAATCACAAAACACCAAAACTCAAACCAAACTTTCCGGTTTTTCAAGAGTCAGAAATTCAAAAGACGTTTTTGAAACCCAACAAACACAATCTGAATTTAATCACTTGCTATTAATTGATGATGTTTTCACCACTGGTTCAACATTAGTTGCTTGTGCAAAAAAACTAAAATCGATTGAAGGTGTTTCTAATGTGAGCGCATCAACTCTTGCAATGACATTATAAATTATGCCGAAATTTTCAACAAGTGATCAAACGATTCTTGAATCGAAGTTAGGATTTCAAATCATCCAATCTTGGTTGACAGAATTTTGTTCAGGTGAAATTGCCAAACAAAAAGCAAATGAATTGACTTTCTTAACCGAACGCAAGCAAATAGCCATTTTACAAGATCAAATTTATGAATGGTTTGAGCTGAAATCAATTAGGCATGATTTGCCTGAATTTCAATATGTTGATATTTCAAAAAGCATTCATAAACTATCAATTCCGGGTGGCTTTCTTTCAGAAGAAGAGTGGGTTGAGGTCAGAAAGACAATTGATAATATCAACCGTTTCCAAAGACTTTTTGAAAGTCCTGATACCGTAAATTTGTTCCAACTCAGGGATCTTTCATTTGATATCAGGCTTGAAAAAAACCTTGTCAAAGAAATCAATGCAGTGATTGATGAAGAGGGAAGGGTACGTTCAAATGCATCACCTGAACTGAAAGAAATTAGAGAACAATTGTTCTCTGAACAAAATAAATTGAGAAAAAAGTTGAACTCATTTTTGAGTTATACACAAAAAGAAGGCATGTCTGACGATGACATGACCTTAACTGTCAGAAATGGCAGAATTGTTAT
>JBDNDT010000138.1:0-6856 GCA_046718985.1 Cytophagales bacterium | reverse complement strand
ATAAATTTTCGTTAATAAAATCTAATCGTGTGGGTGTCGTATAAGTGATAAAATGAACATGATGACCTATATCAGCCAAAAATCTACCCAATTCAGTAGCAACAACTCCACTGCCACCATAAGTTGGATAGCAAACAATTCCAATTTTCATTTCTTAGCTTTTGAATAGCAAACAACACTTTTGGCGTTTATGTTCAAAAGAATTTGAAATCCATTTTGAATAACATTGAAATTAACTGTTTAGCAATCATTATAGTTGACTTTTTCTAAATCAAAAACATTTTGGATTAACGATTCAGGAAGTTCTCAATATATGAAGATAAGGCTATTTTTTTTGGAATATGATCTCATCGAAATTTGAATCAAATAAGTCTTTTCAACCTGACAAAATAAGTCTTTTTGGTTACAATATAAGTTTGAATACCATGACCGTTGGTGGAAGGAGCTGAGGAATATAAACTCATCAATGTTTTAGACCCATCAAAGCCTCTCAAAATGCCACAATGCCCAAAAAGAAAACCATAGCTGTTATCCCAAAACTGAACAAAATCTCCCGGCTTTGCTTCATTGATATCCACTTCTTCTCCAATACCACAATCAACTAAAGCTTTTACCACTCCTTTCAAAACCGGGGCATCATGGTTGAACAAACTATCTAAATCATTGTTAGTGATGATTCTGATTTTCTGTTTCGTTTTTTGGTCAATTGCAGTTAATTTTGATAACACACCAATCACATACTCTGTGCATACAGCACTTTGATATGTAGGTGATATTTTTTTTCCTTGAAGATGAGCTGTTTTCAACACTTTTTTGTTGATAGGCTTCAATTGTGAACTGTCAACATTGATTTCAGGATTCACCAAAAGTTTGTAAGCAAAGGCTTTTTTATTTTTCGGCAAGTAATTAAACAGAATTACACCCATCAAAACCATTGAAAACAAAACTATTATATACTTTCTCATTATGCATTGGAACTTAACACTCTAATTTAATACCTCTTAACTTAAACGTATTCTATATAATTGCGATTTCAACCACACCACCAACGGAATCGAAAAAATCTATTTCTTAGGCATTGTTCCTGTGTTAGGTGCGCAGGTGTTTTTTTGAATTTTGCCCTTGTTGGTATTTTTAAATATATGGTATTCAATGTCGTTTAGTTAAGACCTGACAGGTTTTGGTTTCAATTGTGCAACCTATTTTTTTCGACAAACCTGTCAGGTCTGTTTTCCTTAACTAAATGAGATTAATATAGTATTGATCAAAAACAACAACATCTTATGTCTTGAATCACCTTTCAAGATTTTTTAAGGTTTCAATCTCGTTTCTTAGCCTCTCATTTTCTTTTTCCAGTTCTTGGATTCTTTCAGTTGGGTTGGAGTAATAATAAAAATTTCCGAAAATGAGACCGCCCTGCCCGTGGTGGTTATTGTTGTTGATTTGAAAAGTTTCAGGTAAGAACTCATGCAAAGGAACATTGAGTGTTCTTGAAATTTTGGTCAAGGTTTCCAAGTCCACACAAGTCTCGTTTCATTCCAACCTTGAATATGCCGAAACTGAAAAACCCAATAATTCAGAAAGTTCATCTTGTCTTAAATTTTTTTCTGTTCTGATTTGATTTAGCTTTGTGCCGATTCTTAGTTTCATAAAAGTGGTTTTTATGTTTCAAAAATAGGTTTTAACATGACAAAAACAAAAAATATTTTTGTCTCATTATTCATCTAAACTTAATTTTTATAAAAACAAAGAGAATTTTGATTAAAACTGTAATTTTTCTTTTAGCCATATGGCTGGGAGGGTTTAGTTGTGAACGTAGTCAAAATAAAGGTCCGGAGGATTTAGCATTTTACCTTAAAAGTAAGACTTGGAACATAAGAGAATCTTATGGAAATTCTAATTTTGGTAAAAATTTTGGTACTATTAAACTTAGTGATAGTCACAGAGTATTAAACAATGAAAAAATTATAGCATATAGTTCAAGTTTTAATATTTTTGGCTCAACAGGAAATTTAACTCTTGTTGAAGATTTTGTTAAAGTAAATGGTACTTATGATGGATGTGTATTTATTTTCAAACCAGAAGGTGGAGTTAACGAAAAAATATATATCGTAAACAACGAGACTGTAGCTCAAAGGGCAACAGTAACATCCCCATGGTTTGTAAATACTGTATATTTGAAAAGTTTAGATTTCCCACACGAAGAAATTGCTTTGCTCGTGCAAAATTAAAATGTTAAGAAATAAATTAAATAAGCGTAGGAATGGATATTTCTACGCCTTATTCCTTTTCAACTATTTTACTTGCTTCTGCCAAACCACCTATTCATTGAAAGGTAATGTATTGGATAATTCTATTGGCTATCCGATTGAAGGAGCTACAGTTTGCGTAGAAAAATATCTTGCCACAACCGACTCCTCAGGTCGATTTATGATATTTGGAATTCAACCAGGTAAATATAAATTGACTGTTCAAAAACAGGGCTTTAAAACTTTTGAAAAAATTTTGCTAGTTGATCAAAACATTAAAAGCTTTGTGGTTTATTTGGAAGAACAAATCTATGAGCTTTCACAAGTAGATGTAGAAACCAAAATAGATCATTTCAAAACTTTAAATATCAACAGCTTTTCTGCTACAGAATTCAAAAACCACCCTTCAACATTTGGCGACCCTGCAAGAATTGTGCAGGTGTTGCCGGGTGTTGCCAATGGAAATGATGCCTACAATCAGGTTTCAGTGCGTGGGCTTAGCCCATTCAACAACATTTGGTTTTTAAATGGCACAGAAATACCAAATCCAAACCATTTCGGCGAGGTTGGGTCAAGTGGTGGTGTGTTGAATTTGTTTAACGATTTCAATATCAATCGTTTTGAGTTTTTTGCTACTGCCTTTCCCACGCCATATTCCAATTCAAATTCAGGGGTTTTTGATATTTATCTAAAAAAGGGCAACGACGAAAAAAAGTCGTTCAATACCAGAATCAGTCCTTTGGGTCTTTTTTTTCAAACAGACGGTAAAGCAAAAAAAACCAACTATAACGTGTCAGCAAGGACATTTAATTTTAGACCATTCTTAGAACAACTAAATAGAGTTGTCGACTTCCCAATTCCGGCTTTTTCAGACCTAAGTTATCATCTTGAAACTGAAATTTCAAAGAAAAACCAGATTTCAGTCTATGGTTTTGCAGGCAACAGCAAAATGGATTTAGATTATAGCATTTACCGAGAACGCGCTTCAAATTTCGTACAATCACATAACATTAATTTGGCTAGAACCCAAAGCAGGAAACTTAAATTAAACAACACAATTCAATTAAATACACAGAACAACGAGTTCCAAAAATATTCTTCAAACTCAGTTGAAGACTCCGATTTTTCAGAAAAAAGTTTCAGAAATCATTTTTGGGCGCAATTTAAGCCCAACTCAAAAGTTTATTTTAAGGTGGGAAATGTTTTCTGCTATTCACAACTTGGGGCTGTGACAAGTGAACCAAAAAGAACCATCAGTGGCGACACTATCATTTTTGACAATAGTCAAAATAGTTTTAATGATATAAATAGTTTCAACAACCAAACTTATGTGAATCTATTATTCAAACCACATGCTAGAGCGAAAATCGTTTTGGGATATTTAGCACACTACTATTCTCTAAACAAAAAACCATTCCATGAACCTAGGTTTTCGATTGACTATATTGTTAATGAGAGAATAAATACAACACTATCTTCTGGCATTTACAGCAAGTTTATGCCATCGCTTAGTTATGAACAAAATCAAAGGGAACTTCCGCCCATAAGATCTTTTGCATTTTCTTGGGCAACCCAATTTCATTTTAAAAAAGAATCTATAATTAAGTTAGATTTCTATTATGGCTATCTATGGAACGTACCTACTTATGGTTTTGGACAAGCCACAGTACTGAATTCTTTCAATCTACTTCAAACTATCACTAATAAGCTTGAAAAAAACACAAATGCACGAAATTTTGGTGTAGAATTAAGCATCGACTTATGGACTAACAAAAATATTCATGTTTTTTGGGCAGGCTCTTTATCAGACAGCAAATACTATGACCTATCAGGTGTTTTGAGAAACAAACGTTTCAATGTGGGGCATACCAATAGTTTAACCACATCATTTGACAAAGTAAAAAGCAAGCAATATGGCTCAAAGACAGTAACACTTGCCATGAGGGGTTTGCATGTGGGTGGTTTCTATGAAGTACCAATTAATCTTAGGTTGAGCCAAAACAATGGCGCAACGGTTTATAACCCCTTTGGGTATTTAACCGACAAAATGCCCAACTACTTCAGAATAGACATTGGTGTTCAGGTTTCATATCAAAGAAAGAAAACAAACCATATAATTAGGCTCGATGTTCAGAATATTACTAACAGAGCCAACATTTGGCGCAGATTCTATGATCCCGAATCCCAACAAATCATTGGTTTAAGACAATTGCCTCTTATACCTTTACTGTCTTATCAATTTGGGTTTTGAGGATGATTTTGCTTGCTTTTGTTAGTCTATTATCACACTTCGCCACTGTTCGTGTCTTTGCCCTGGCTCGTATCCTCAAGAACCACTTATTCTTGTCAAAAAAAAGTGATGCCTGCAATAGCAGAAAAAGCAAGTCTGATATTTCTTTTTTCCTAATGCCTAATCTGGGTTAAACAGAATCAAAACCATTGAAAACAGAACTATTATATACCTTCTCATTCAGTGTATCCTAGTTTTTTTTCAATAAGCAACATGATGATATGAATAACTTTTATATGGATTTCTTGTATTCTGTCAGCAAACCCTATGTGAGGAACTCTAATTTCCAAATCGGCGAGTTTAGCCATCTCTCCCCCATCGTTTCCTGTCAAAGCAACCACTTTAACACCTAATAACTTAGATGTTTTTATAGCTTCAATCACGTTTTTTGAATTTCCACTGGTCGAAATTGCCAACAAAACATCGCCTGATTTTCCCAAAGCCTCAAGATACCGAGAAAACACTTTTTCATATCCAAAATCATTTGAAACACAGGTGATATGCCCCGGGTCTGAAATTGAAATGGCAGGAATTGCCGGTCTTGATGACCTGTATTTTCCTGTCAATTCTTCTGCGAAATGCATGGCATCACATGAAGAACCACCATTTCCACAGCTTAAAACTTTTCCACCTGATTTTATGGCATTGACCATTAAATCTGATGCTTTTTCAATGTTAATGATATTTTGAGGATTACTTAAAAAGTCATTCAAAACTTTTTGAGCAACCTTTAGCTCACTGCTAATCAATTCAAAGCAATCTGACATAATTCACTGTTAGACAAACTGGAGCAAATTCAGCTTTTTATATAAGCCGTCAATATCAACCAATTCTTGATGATTTCCTTTTTCTGCGATGTAGCCTGAATCTATTACCAAAATTTGGTCGGCATGTTGTATTGTGCTGAGTCGGTGGGCAACAACAACGCAAGTTCTTCCTGTCATCAACACTTGCAAGGCATCTTGAATAAGTTTATCAGACTCTGAATCTAAAGCTGATGTTGCTTCATCTAAAATCAATATTTGTGGGTTTCTAAGCACGGCTCTTGCTATGCTCAATCTTTGCCTTTGACCTCCGGAAAGTTTCACCCCTCTGTCACCAATCACAGTGTTGTAACCTTCTTCCGTTTGCATGATGAAATCATGTGCATTAGCGATTTTTGCGGCCCTGATCACATCTGCTTTGGTGGCTGTTGGGTTTCCAAAGACTATATTGTTGAATATGCTGTCATGAAACAAGAAAGGATCTTGAGTCACAATTCCCATCAATGACCTGAGTTGTTTAACATCAAACTCTCTAATGTCTGTTCCATCAAATGAAATGAATCCGCCGGTGGGGTCATAGAATCTTGGAATCAAATCTAAAATCGTTGATTTTCCGCCTCCTGATGGACCAACTAGTGCAATTGTTTTTCCTTTAGGGATTTCAAAAGAGATGTTTTTCAACACTTTTTCTCCACCATAACCAAAGGTTACATTTTTGAAAACTATTCCACTTCTCAAAGATTGAACGACCATTGGATTTTCAGGAACATAAGTTTTGTCTTGTGTGTCTAGAACTTCGAAGATTCTTTCTCCTGCTGTTAAACCTTTCTGGATGTAACTGATAGCACTTGAAATGCTTTTGAAAGGACTGATGATTTGTGAAAAAACACTCAAATAAGCAATAAAAGTACTGGCTGTTAATCCTGTTCCATCACCGGATAGCACCAAATTTCCTCCAATCCATAATATACAGGCAACTAATAGAATCCCTAGAAATTCTGAAATAGGTGCTGCCATGTCATTCAATGAGCCGATTTTTTTGCTTTGTTTAATATTGTTAAAGTTTTGACTTTGGAATTTTTCATTGATGGTTTTTTCAGCATTGAAAGCATGAATGATTTTAATTCCTGACAAAACTTCGTCAACCAAACTGATTAAATTCCCCAAAGACCTGTGATTATGCATGCTTTCGCTTCTAAGTTTTTTTGTGATGGATGAAATCACTAAACCGGCAACAGGAAAAATCACCAATGAATAGACTGTTAATTTCCATGACATCACAAAAAGCAAGGTAAAATAACCAATGATGGTGATTGGGTCTCTGAACACTACTTGAAGAGTGTGAAGAATGCAAATCTCAACTTGAAGAATGTCATTTGAAAATCTTGAAATCAAATCTCCTTTTCTTTCATTTGAGAAAAAGCCCATTTGAAGTTTCATCATTTTGTCAAAAAATGATTGTCTCAAATTGTTCAGAAGTGTCATTTTTGCTGACAGAACAATTCTTAGTGAAAGGTATTTAAAAATATTGGTCAGCAAGTTTGCAAAACCCA
>JBDNDT010000137.1:0-6880 GCA_046718985.1 Cytophagales bacterium | reverse complement strand
AATGAAAAAAAACATTTGATATTTAACTATTTCATAAATATCTATTTTCGAATTACTCTCATCTGACTAAATTCAAATCTAGTTAAAAATCTCTGATTATAGCTCATTTAAGGGTATTTTTTATTCTTTCCTAAAACTAAAAACCCCTCCCCTATTTGGGTTAAAAAAACTAAATTGCGTTATTCTGATTTTCGGTTTTTTGGTTACTTTCTTGACAAATGATAGCTATGAGAGAAATGTAGCTCGCGCCATTTTGGCTGATGCCATGCTCAATCCTCAGCATCAGTCAACGGATAGTGGGGATAACTATGATATTGTATTGAAAACACTACTGAATTTACTCAATAAAGTAAACGAAAAAAAATCCATAAAAAGAAGAAAATTAATTGCCTTAATAGATAATAATCAGCGTTAAAACTTTATTTTTGGGGCTTAAATGCATTTGCCCTGTGAGATACTTCAAAAACAAAAGATTAATATTGTAAACTTGTAAATTGCCAATTCAAAGTTGTTGAAACGAGGAGCATTTATACTTGAATTGTGAAATTAAGAAGAAATCGAGCTAAAATGGTGTTGATAACAAACTCATTATATTGATTAAACAAAACAAAATAATGCACGACATTCTATTTGACTTTATATCTAAATACATCACTCTCTCAGAAGAAGAGAAAAACGAATTACTAAGTTTAAACTTGTTTCAATCAGTTAAAAAAGGAACTTTATTGCTTGAAAAGGGACAAAAATCTAATGAAAATTATTTTGTTTTAAAAGGTTGTATCAGGGTTTTTTACATAATAGAAGGAGAAGAAAAAACAACAGCTTTTTACACAGAAATGGAAGGCTTGACACCCCTTTGCGCTTTAAATAAAACAACATCAGATTATTTCATTGGTTGTGTTGAAGACTGTATCCTTTTGGTCTCAAACGCTGAAATGTCAGATGAAGTAAACCGGAAATTTCCCAAGTTCGAAATTATGTGTCGGGTTTTATCAGAAGAGTTGTTAGCAAAAGAAAGAATTGAATTTGATGAATTTAAAACTTCTTCACCTGAACAACGATACTTGAATTTGATGCAGAAAAGACCCGATCTTATTCAACGTGTGCCACTGCACCAGTTAGCGAGTTATTTGGGCATCCAGCCGCAGTCGTTAAGCAGACTTAGGGCTAGAATTATGGAAAAAAGTAAAACGTAAAATCACTTCTTAACTTTAGTGAAGAATTTGTAGATTCACCCTAACCTACTTTTGCAGTATCGTTTAACATCAATTAGCTAAACATATGCAAAAGAAAATTTTATGTATCGGACTTGCTTTGTTAATTACAACTAGTTTTCAAGCAAAAGCGCAGTATGCCCAGCAAGACAGTACTTACAAAAAGTGCTTTGTGGGTAGTACATTATTTTTGTTGGGAAACTTTTCACCTGTAAATCCACCGGGCTTTGCTCAACTAAATTTAGGTTATAGAATCACCGGAAAAGATGTTATCTCTGTTGAACTTATAACCTGGAAACACTCATGGCCGTTGGGTATTAATCCTTTCTATAACAATCAATACGGAAAACCGGAAACCAAATTCCCGGGAAATATAAGAGAATATGGAATAGGCATGGCTTATCAAAGATATTTATGGAAGGGTCTTTATTTAGCAGTGCATGCAACACCCATGAGACAAATATACAGAGATGAGAATGGGAAAAATGTGGGTTATAGTTTCATTTTATTCAACACTAATCGCATTGGATATCATATCAAACTTTTTAAAGATAAAATGTTTTTAGAACCGTCTTTAGGAATCGCTGGTCGCCCTTATCAAGGTAAAATGCCTGAAGATTTCAAAGCACAAGACGATAAATGGCCAAAATGGACGCCTGAACCAGGACTTCATTTCGGAATTAATTTTTAAAGGCTAAATAATCATTAAATAATGGAAGAATTCAAAGTTAATGTAAAGCTAAAACTCTCTTCAATTTGGGTGTGTTTCATGTTTCTATATATCTATGTTGACCACTTTGCTTTATACATGCCAAATAAGATTAATGATATCACCAAAGGCAAAGTATTTGTATTTGATATTACTCAAGAATTTGTTTTTATAGCTCTTTTCTTAGCCACAATTCCGATACTAATGATTTTTCTTTCTTTAGTTTTACCCGCTAAGATAAATCGCTTAACCAATATTATCGTAGCTATTATACTTATACCTTATATGTTGTTCAATTTGGTAGGAGAATCTTGGTTGCATATGTATTTTGCGGCAACAGTAGAAGTTGTTCTTCTTTTTCTAATTATTCGTTATGCTTATAAGTGGCCATACACCGAGTTATAATTTGTTTAACCCAAGTTTAAAGTAATGAATGTAAAAAAGCTACATTATATATCCGGACTTACCATCAGTCTATTTATAGGAATACATTTATTTAATCATATTTACAGCATTTTTGGTATAGATAAGCATATTGAACTGATGATAATTTTGCGGCAGTTTTATCGAAATATCGTTGTTGAAACAATTTTAATACTTGCAGTTTTTGTTCAAATAATTTCAGGAATTAGACTGTTTTTAAAATCAAGAAAAAATGTAGTTTCGTCTTTTGACAAATTGCAACTCTATTCAGGGCTTTATTTGGCAGTTTTCTTATTGATTCACTTGGCAACTGTTGTCGTTGGCAGAACCATTTTGAATCTTGATACAAATTTCTATTTTGGTGCTGCAGGGCTTAATCATTTTCCAATAAACTTGTTTTTTGTACCTTATTATGCTTTAGCAATAATTTCATTTTTTGCGCACTTTGCCGCAATTCATAATAAAAAAATAAAACAAAATGTTTTTGGCTTAACACCTGTTTGGCAATCAAAAGTAATTTTAGCAACAGGTGTCTTCCTAACCATTTTAATTTTCTATGGTCAGACAAATCGTTTTCGAGGTATAGAAATGCCGAAGGAATACAAGGTACTCATCGGAGGAAAATAAAAAGTTTAGTCATCATCCACTCCATGGATGATGACTCCCCCACTCTATCGTTTTTTTTCTGATGTTTGTTCAGGTTAGTTTTTCACAGGCTAGCGTTGCTTTAATTTAAGAAAGATTGCTTAACCAAAAAAATGTTTCCTAATAAAGAAACATTTAATTTCGTAAAAAATTAACTCTCTACAGACACCAAAAATTTAAATTTAGTTTTTAAAAGAAGTTTTAGAGTTCCTTGACAATCTTGACGAGAAAATAAGAGATACAGTCATCTTTAACATGTCAAAAAAAAGGTTTTCATACAACCATATTGTTTTTTTAAAAAATTATCTCAAGAAATTTGGGTTAAAATAAATTTGCATTAGAAACTCGCAACGCACTTTTAATGCTAAATTCCGATTTAATAAAACACAGTAATCCCTATTTTCTTTTCTTCGTTGAAAACACCAAAATAATAACCTACGGGTAAAAGGCTACCGTTAACTCTTCCGTCCCAAATTTTCGGGCATTGAAGTTCAGTCAATTTTAACCCATTCTTGTCATATATTTTCAGAACACCACTTTCTTGGAAAAAATAAGTTTCTGTTCCTTCTCCTGAAATAGGAGAAATTACCACTTGGTTGCAAGGAAAATTGTTGATGACAATTGAATCATTAAAATTTGAATAACACTCATCATTGATGATTTTTAACAAATACTTCCCACTTTTCAAGTTTTCAAAAACACCATTGGCTGAACTAATCAAAAAGTTATCACTTTTGAGTTCTATGTTTGAAAAATAGGAGCCATTTATTGATATTTTCAGTGAGCTGTTTCTGAAGCAATCAGCGTCTGTTTTTAAAATTTGTATTGAATTTTGATTGAAACAATCTTCAACCCTCACCTTTGCATAAAAAGCCAAGAGTTCAAAATCAGGCAAATCGGGATGTGAAATATACAGTTTGTAATCACCTTCAAAAGTCTTGTCAATATTTACCCACCTAAGCACACTGTCTCGGCTGAAAGTGACTCCATCTTTTTGCCAATGAAAATTGATTTTGTCAAGACCTCTGTCAACCCTTTGATAATGTGTGTCTTGCTGTCCGGTTTTGTAATTATAGTTTATCCTGTTCAAGAAAGGGTTTTGAGGTGAAAACACAAATTTTTCAGGAAAACCTTCAAGCTGATTTAGTTTTAGCAATTCTGATATTGAAAGGTCATTTTTCTCTATTCTCATCCTTCTGAAAGAAGGTGAAATAGGAATTTGTGCAATCAATAAAGAGTTGATTTGATTATTATTGAGAAAAATATCCCTAATACCTGTCAGGCTGCTGAGATCTGGAAACTGTCTGAAAAGATTATAAGACAAATCTATAGTTCTCAACATGTTGAGATTTTGCATGCTCGTCACAGACCGAAGTTGGTTATTTGAAAGGTGCAAATTCAACAATTGACCGTTTTGGGAGAGATCGGGAAAAACGGTCATTCGGTTATGATTGGCAAAAAGTTTTTCAAGGTTAATTAAACTACTCAAGTCGCCCAGTCTATCAAGTCTGTTATGTGAAACGTCTAAGGTTTTTAAACTTGAAATCCTCAAAACAGCTTCAATGTTTGTCAGTTTGTTTCTGCTCAAAATTAACTGTTCAAGTCTGTTGAGTTTACTCAAATCCGGAAGACTTTCTAAGTCATTTCCTGATATTTCAATGATACTCAGTCCAGTGAAATGTTGAAGACCCTCTACGGATGTAATTCCTAAGTTATTTGCTCTGAAAGTTCCGGTGAATGTTCTTGCTACTATGGTGTCTAGTTCATTATTGTTTTTTATTACTCCCGGAAAATTAGAGTTTATCGCACTCAAAAACACAGAATCACTAACCAACACTTGGGCTTCAACCGAAGTCGCGAAAACTATCAACTGCAAAAACAACCTGATTTTCATTAAAACTTGATGGTTATAGTGCCGAAATAATGTTCAAATTCTGATTTCAAGGTGTAATGATACAATCCTTCTGCAACATTTCCATTTGAGCCTCTACCATCCCACTCCATCAACTCCCCTTCTAAGACTGTTTTGTTCAACAAAAGATTACCTTTTTGATCAAAAATGCTTAAGATTCCGTTTTGTTTAAGCATAGGAAACGTTAATGTTGATTGGAAATTGGGGTTAAATATTAAATGACTGGGGCATTGTTTTGTTTCCACAATGATGCTTTTCTCCACATAACATTTTTCCGAGTCCTCAACATTGAAAATATACTTTCCGGGTTTCAATTGTTGATTTAAGGTTAAGATGTTTCCGTCTTCATCAGTCAACCATTTTTTATAAGGTTTTTTACCGCCTTTCAGATTATTGACCACAACTTTGCCTGATGAATCATTTAAACAACTAGGAGTTGAAGCAAGCTCAAAGAGCAAAGGCTCTTTCTCGCAGGTGAGCAGGTGTTGAACCTTATCGTTTGTTTTTTTAATAACATTATCTGACTCATTTTCAATGTTTTTTTTTGGTGAACTTGAGCTTTCAGTAACCAAATTTTCTTGTGTATTTAAGTTTGAGACACCTAAAGTGTTTTTGTTTTCTTTAGCGGTCTCAAACTCAATGCTTTTCAGTTGTTCATTAGATTTGGGTTGTGAAAGAACAGGGTTAGGTTTAAGATTGATTATGTTTTCTTGTTCAGCTTTAGAATCTGGTTTATTTTCAACGACATCCTCAGTTATTTGTGTTTCAGATTTTAGAGTATCATTCAGATTTTCTGATGTTTGAAATTGCCAAACAGCAAAAATGGTCACTGAAGCAGTTAACAATGCAAATCCAAGAACCCATTTTGTGAGTTTTGCTTTTTGAACATTTTGATGATGCAACTTTAAATCGTTTTTTAACTTAAACAGTTCATTGGCTAAAACAGCAAAATGAATTTCTTGATAATTTTGCCACTCTTTTTTCAAGTTTGAGTCCTCCATAAGCATTTTCTCAAATACTTGCCTTTCAGCATCAGATTGTTTTTGAGTCAACCTGTTTTTAAAAAACATATCGTTTTTTTCCATGTTAATTCTTGATTCTGTCTTTTAATATCTTTTTCAATTGCGGTTGCTCATTGACAAGATTCTGTAACTTTTCTTTGCATCTCGCATGTTGCATTTTCACAGCTCCTATACTCACGAAATTGAGTTTTTCTTTGGTTTCTTCTAAACTCAACTCATAAATAAAAGTGTGAGTAAGCAATTCAACACATTTTTTGCCTATTTTACTGAACAAGTCTTCAAACACATTTTCGCTTTTTTTCAATTCAAATAGCCACTCAGTTTCAATCATTTCGTTTTCGGGCAAATCATCAGAAAATATAAATTTCTGATCTCTTTTGTTTTTGTTCAACCACTTATAGATTCCCATTTTGTATAAGAATCCACAAACAGTGAATTGTTCAGGATATTCACCCGTCAACACTTTTTGATAAAGTTCCAAGAGAGCATCTTGAAACGCATCAAAAGCGTCGTCAGGCTTTCCTTTTCTTTGAACCACAAAGTGTTTCACCTGAGGGTAAACCTTATGATACAAGAACTTCATGGCCATATCTCCATTTCCTGTCCTGATCAATGACAAAACATCAGACTCTTTGATCTTTTCTAAACCCATTCAATATCAAATAAATTTAAAAATCTTGAAGGTAATGAAATGAATTTATTTTTTTTATTACTTTTAAACATTTGAACTGCTTCAAACCTTGAATAATCTATTCCTATTGTTAACACTCATGTCTTATGCTTTCTTGAAAGCTCAAGGTTTATATCCAGATGTTTCAGGTGTCTTCAAGGGTTTTGAGCCACAATTCAATTATTCTTCAATTGCTGACAGCAATCAATTTTTGATCAATTCAAGACATCACAGAATTGCAGATGAGGTATATAAAACATCATTTTTTTTTTGGCTATCACACAC
>JBDNDT010000136.1:0-6935 GCA_046718985.1 Cytophagales bacterium | reverse complement strand
ACTAATTCGCTATTCTGCTTAGCTATAATTCTTGCAATTTGTGCAATATGGCTCATGTCGTGAGCTACCCATGTTGATAATACTTGCTGGAGTGTTACCTCTCCACATTTGGGATGTATTCCTGTTTTTAAAAAATCACTTTCGGATAATTCAAACGACTTTAACTGATTCAGACACATTTCCCGATGTTCTTTAAAAACATTCAGAAGTGTTTGTAGCTCATTGTTTTTTGCAATTTCAAAGTGAGCTTGCATATCAATAGGAGAGAACACAGTTTCAGGACTATTGAGAATGATTTTAATTCTTGGCAGCCAGTCGGTTTCTTCGCAAACAATTAAGTGTGCAACCACTTCTTTTGCTGTCCATGTGTTTTCTCCTTCATTGCCATTTGTCCATTCATCGCTAAGATTTTGGAGCATTACTGAAATTACGTTTGGCGTGCTTTTCAGTATTTCTAAGGATTTATCAAGTGAAAATTTCATGTCATTTCAATTTAAATAGTTTCCGTCATTTACAGTTTGATAAGGTTGCTTAATCGTTTTTGAAACATGCTTTAAAACATTTTCGTTGGTGTCGGCTGGTTGGTAGAATGGTGTCGCAAATATTCCGTAATGGATAGGGATTAATTTCTCAGCGTGAAGCAGTTTAGCAGCATTAAATGCCTGTTCGGGCGTTAGCGATGCAGGAACGGTGCTGTATTCCAAACCAATACTCTGTAAATTTACAACCACTCCATTGATTGGGAGAAATGCGTAATTTATTCCTTCATTTTCTATCCCCAATTTCCAAAATTGATTGTGCCAAATTGTATCACCTCCGTGAAAAACTTTTGTGCCTGAAAACTCAATAATCCAAGCGGTTTGTTCTTCGCCTATTCCGTCCAATGAATAGACTGATTTAAAAGTGATTCCATTTTCAATAAATGTTTCATCGTTATCAAGCAAAATATATTCACGGTTAAGTTTTGCAATTTCTCTTTCGTGCTTCTTATAGCCAATGATTTTTCCTTCTGGTTTCAAACATTTTTGAACTACCCCAATGTCAAAATGGTCAAGGTGCAGGTGCGTGAAAAGAATGTAATCCGCTTTTACTGTGTCGGTAAAATTGTAGAGAGTTGTGAGTGGGTTTCCTAACACCGGAAAATACGGTTTGAAATTTTCTACGGCATCAATCAGCACGGTTTTGTCACCACACTCCAATTTTATTCCTGCCCAATTTAGTTTTTGAATTTTCATTTTGTGTCGTTTTGATTGTTTAGAAATTCATCGGTGAAATGCCCGCGTTCTTTAGGTTTTGAAAATTTATCGGCATTGTAGCTGTTAGATTTTCCTTTTGGAATAGAAAGTGAATCCCACTTCTCGGCACACATTTTTCCGATGAAAACGATTTGACCGACATGATAAGGATAGTGAGCTAACTGCCTGTTGATTGCTTCTAACACGGTGTGTCCTTGATTACGGATATAAATGATTTTTTCAAGGTCTTCACCTTTCAAGGATTTCAGCGTTTCTAAAAACACTTTCCATCCATCATTCCACTTATCCATCATTTCCTGCTTGGTCGTGATGTCATTTTCAAATTCTGCATCACGGTTTCGCCATTCCTTTTCTCCGTCTGTGGTAAGGAAGTCAGTCCAACGACTTAGCATGTTTCCCCACAGGTGCTTTACAATGGTGGCAATGCTGTTACTGTCATCGTTGTATTGCCAAAACAGTTTTTCTTCCGGGATTTGGGCAAATGTTTTTTCGCCCAACATTTTGTAATACTCAAATTGTTTGATTACGCTTTCTAAATAGTTTGTATTCATGGCTGTTTATTTTTTATAGTAAAAAATGATTGATGCTTTTTCAATTGCGTTTTGCTCTAACATAAACCCAACTAATGCGGGGTTTGCAGTGGCATCTAAACCGAGCTTGTCGGTTTTCAATGCATAAACGGTTATTACATATCGGTGGGGTTTACTTCCTTCAGGCGGACAAGGTCCTCCATATCCTTGCGTTTTAAAATCGGTTATGCTTTGAATTGAACCACTTGGTGCAAGGTTCAGCGATAAATTTCCTGCACCTGTTTTAAGTTCCTTTACAGTATTAGGAATGTCAAAAATTAACCAGTGCCACCAACCGCTACCCGTAGGTGCATCTTGGTCATAAATTGTTACGGCAAAACTTTTTGTTCCTGTTGGCGGATTTTCCCAAAACAGTTGAGGCGAAAGGTTTTTACCATTGCAACCAAAGCCATTGAAAACCTGCTGTTCGGTTGCTTGCCCGCCAAGTTCATTACTCTTTAGAGTAAAAGTTTGAGCATTTACTGAAATGCTTACAAACATTGCTGCGATGAAGATTACTTTTTTCATATTGGTTAGTTTAATTGTTTTAGCGACTTAACTCTTTCTTCAAAAGTTGTGATGTTTTCAATCGGATAACATATTTCAGAGAACAGTTTCATTAGTTCCTCAGAATGCTTGAAGCTCTTTTGAATCTTCATATTAAAATGAACAAGTTTTGCCCACATCACACATTTGAGTTTAGTTTTGTGTTCGTCCCACATAAATGCTTCCACCAACAAACTGTAATCAGAAAACTGAATCAATCTTGATTCAATGGTTACTATTTCCATCCATGTTGCAGGATGGAAGTATGAAACATGATTTAGTGCAGTTACCCAACCTAATCCTTCTTTGAAAGCCAATTCAGCCGTATTAAATCCATACTTTTCAAGTAATTGCTCGGTTCTTGCAACTACGATGTAGTCAATATACTTGGAGTTGTTCAAGTGATTGAACGGGTCGCAATCTTGGTATTGAATCCTTGTCTTGCTTTCTAATGTTTTTGGTAAGTTTTTCATGCTTGTTGTTTTTATTTTTCTAAAATCATTGTTACGCCCTGGCCACGAGCTGCACATACAGAAATGAAACCTCTGCCCGAACCTTTCTGATGAAGCAGTTTTGCCATTGTAGCAATTATTCTACCGCCTGTTGCAGCAAAAGGATGTGCTGTCGCCAAACTGCTTCCCTTAACATTAAGTTTGCTTAGGTCAATATTGCCAAGGGCTTTTTCTAAGCTTATTTCTTTGCTGAGTTTTTCACTTGCATAAATTTTCAATGTAGCTAAAACTTGTGCTGCAAATGCTTCATGTATTTCATAGAAATCAAAGTCCTGTAATTCGAGGTTTGCCTTTCGCAACATCCTATCGGCAGCCAAAACAGGAGCCATCAGCAAATTATGTTTGTTATTCACATATTCAATAGCTGCTATTTCTGCAAAGGTGATATATGCCAATACTGGCAAATTATGCTTTGCCGCCCACTCTTCACTGGCAAGCAATACGGCAGAAGCACCGTCAGAAAGCGGTGTTGAATTACCAGCCGTAAGTGTTCCGTTTTGTTTGTCAAAGGCAGGTTTTAGTTTTGATAATTTCTCTAAACTCGTATCTCTGCGTAAATTGTTATCAGAATTTAATCCCATGAATGGCGTTATCATGTCTGCTATAAATCCTTCGTCATAAGCAATAGCTAATTTTTGATGACTTGCCAATGCAAACTCGTCTTGTTCTTCTCTTGTGATACCGTAATATTTGGCTGAATATTCAGTATGTCCACCCATGGATAAGCCTGTTTTAGGTTCATCATTTACTGGTGTAACGGGCTTGAAATCTTTTGGGCGAAGTGATAGAAATAGTTTTAATCGCTTCAAATTGCTTTTCGCTCTCTTTGCTGCAAGCAAAGTGTTTTTCAATTTTATTCCAAGCTCTAATGGAACATTGCTTGTAGAATCAACACCGCAGGCAATGCCTGAATCAATTTGCCCTAATGCAATTTTGTTGGCAATGTAAACAGCGGCTTCAACTCCCGTAGCACATGCTTGTTGAATATCACAAGCGGGTGTTGCGGGATTGAGTGAAGTGTTCATCACACTTTCACGAATCAAATTGCCTTCCGTTCCGCTTTTAATTACAGCACCGCCAGCTACTTCGCCAAGCAATTCACCTTGTAATTGATATTTATTGATTAGCCCGCTTAGAGTAGCCACCAGCATATCGCTGTTGCTTGCAAGCGTGTATGCCGTGTTTTGGCGAGCAAAGGGAATTCTATTGTATCCCACTACTGCCACTCGTTTGATGTTTTTGTTATTGTTCATGTTGTTATCTGTAATTAAAATATACCAATCGGTATATTATTATTCAAAAAAAATTACGTCTTTAAGTTGAGTATTAGTTGTTCTAAATAATTCATGGCTATGCGAAGTTCAGTAGGTTTGCCAGTAACCTTCGCTTGCATGATTGCACCTTCAATAAGCGACATCAAAATGACTGCAAACTCTGTTGGGTTTGTGTCTTCTTTTATTTCTCCTCTTTGTATTCCTCGTTTAATTTGATTTTCAATAGAAGTTTTCCAAAATGCTAATGCGTTTGCTGCTCGTTCTTTCAGTTTAGGATGGGTATCGTCTGCCTCTGTCGAAGTATTCAGGATTGGGCAACCTGGTTTTAAAAACGGTATTTTCAAAAAGTCACGATACACCTTGGGATAAACCAACAGTCGTTCTATGGAATTGTCAGTCGCTAAAATTTTATCCTTAATATAAAGTGTAACCCGATTGAAGTTGTAATCAAACGCTGCCAAGGCAACCTCGTCTTTACTTTCAAAGTTTCCATAAATGCTTCCTTTCGTTAGTCCTGTCGCATTTTCCAAGTCAGAAAGCGAAGTGCCGGCATACCCCTTTTCATTGAAAACAGGGGCAGCCCGTTCAACTATGAACAGCTTTGTTCGCTCTGATTTTGAAATGTCTTTTCTCATACTCGGCACAAAGATATAAAAAATACCGAACGGTATAATTTATTCTTAAAAAAAGTGCCGTCTGTCTTAAAGCGTTGGCAAAAAGCGGCTCTTTTGGGGTTGTATGAGGGTGGCTTAGTGCGTGGCTACAACCCCAAATGTGCCGCTTGTGCGGTTGCCAAAGAAATTCATTTGTGCGGAGGGGGTGTTTTATTACTGAAGCAGAGGAGTCTGTGTCAGCTTTTTCGTCTGTTTGTTGTAATGTGTTGGTTCTAAATTATTCCAGCGTGTTTGTCTATTGAAACGCTTTCCAATACGCTTTCTGCCAACTATTACTTATACGCAATTTATTTCGCATTTTCACTTTTTTTCATTAAAGTATCTAGTGGACTCTGCACCCTTTGAATGGTTCTGTTGCTCACATGGGTGTAAATCTCCGTAGTTTTGGTGCTGTTATGCCCCAGAAGTTCTTGAATGATTCTGATGTCTGTACCGGCTTCATGTAAATGGGTCGCAAAACTGTGACGCAAGGCATGAAAGCTAACTTCCTTTTCAATTTTCGCTTTCTTCTTTGCTGTTGCGAAAATGATTTGCAAGCTTCTTGTGCTGTAATGATCCATGTGTTGACCTTCAAAAAGCCATTCTTTGGGTTTGTAAGCCCGATAATAATCTCTCACAGATTCCAATAATACCTCTGAAAGCATCACACAACGGTCTTTTTTCTCTTTAGCTGCCTTGATATTGATTACCATTCGCTCTGAGTCAATTTGGTTCAGTTTCAAGCTCACCACTTCGCTCACCCGCAATCCTGCGGCATAACCCATCAACAACATGGTTTTGTGTTTCAGGTTTTCACAAGCTTCAAACAGTCGTTTGGTTTCTTGTTGGCTCAAGACTTCCGGTAGTTTTTTGGCTCTTCTGGGGAAAGGAATGTCAAATTCCCATTCTTTTTTGCCCAACATTTTAACATAAAAAAAGCGTAACACGCAAATCATGGTCACCAATGGTGCTTCTCCCCAGCCTTGTTTCACTTTCTCAGTGAGCCATTGTTTGGCTTCATTGGGCTTTATGCTTTCAGGTGCTTTTTGCCCAAATGAATCGCAAAACTCTTTGAAGGCTTGGCGATAGTTCTTGATGGTGTTCCAGCTGTAATGCTGCAAGATCATTTGGTCTGTGAGTTTAGCGAAGGTTTCTTGCAGGGGTAATGGCAAATCTTGAAGCCAGTCCTTATGTTTGTAAATCTCCATCGCTTTGCGCTCTTTCACAGGTTTCAAAGCAGCAGCCTGTTCTTCAATTTTGGTTCCACTCCAACAGATTTCAGTCTTTCTATCAGTTGTTCCTTCACACTTGTTTTGTTCACAATGCGCCAACACTTTCTCCCTTTCTCATAATATCTTCCCGGTGTGGTTTTGATGATGTGATAAGCATGTGCCAAAAACGGAATTTCCACCAAGAGATGTTCATCGCTTTCAGGGTGTTTTTTCAGCAATGCCCTTTTTTCAACACTGGAGTTTTCTATCATAAGCAATGGCACAGGAATGTTGAACAACGTTTTGAGTTTTTCAAAGTTTCCTTTTTTTGCCGGCACAAACCACATTTTTTTGTGTTTTATCCAAACTGCTTTTGAAACACCTGTTTTCAACATCATCCCTTTTTTGAAATCGCATTTCACCATCCAACCCTTGTTTTCATCGGCAACTATACGCAAGCCTGTGTCTTGTTCAAAGCTCTTTTTCGCCTCGACTTTGATTGTCTTGGCTTCTTCTGAGGGGCTTGCTATGGCAGTTTTTTGGGCAATTGTTTGCTCAGTCTGCGTGGTTTCGTTGCGGGTTGAAACAACAAGTTGGGGGAATTGTGATTTCAATTTGGAATAGACTTCTTTGGCATAGGGCAGATACCAAACTCCATGGGTTTTGCTGAATCGCAGGTCTCCGCAGTTGCGCAACTTTTTTTTGGTTTCAGCATTCAATTTGCCCACTATACCAATTTTCCTTTCCCTAGATTTGTATAGCAACAAGAAAATTTCCAATTCGCCCATCATTTGGATGATTTCATCAGCAATGTGAATAAAATAATTTATCTATACAAGTTTTATGCTTTATTTTTTATCAAGCAAGACCAATTGCTCTGCCACAACCTCGGTTACATATCGTTTTATAGATCG
>JBDNDT010000135.1:0-6944 GCA_046718985.1 Cytophagales bacterium | reverse complement strand
ATTATCTCAATCAGTTTATGTTCCTGTGAACGCTGATTATCATCATTTGATTGATAGGCTTGAAATCAAATCCGGAAAACTTTCCAACGAAATTTTCACAACTCATAAAGCACTTTCAAGACACTCCATCGTTGGCTTAACTGACACTGTTTTTCAAGATAGTCTATTTAAAATGACTTCGAAAGACCGTTTTAACATTTCTTATCTAAGAGACGATAATTGGGAGTGGGCAGACAGTGGTGACTCAAAAAAAAGTCTTATAAAGCACTTTTTTAAAAAGAAGAATGCATTATTAAAAAAAGAATTGCCTGAATTCATTTTGATTGCCAATCCTGTTTTGCATCTGAGTGCCGGACGCGAACCCGGAAAAAAATATGAAACCATTTATCAAAACACTAGAGGAGCGGAAATCAGAGGTCATTTAGATAACAAAATTGGATTTTATGCTTTGATGACTGAAAACCAAGTTATTTTTCCTGAATTTGCAAGAATTCTTGACACAGTGCCTTTGGTTTATGGCGAAAATTATTCAAAAAGAACAGCCCAGAAACCTCAAATTTCTGACTTTCTTTCAGCCAGAGCTTACGTCACAGGCAACTTAACCAAACATTGGAGCTTGCAATTCGGGCATGACAAACACTTCGTCGGAAATGGTATGCGATCATTGCTACTTTCTGACCACGCGGGTTCTTATCTCTTTGCCAGGTCAATGGTGAAAATATGGAAATTTCAATATATGAACCTATTTGCACAAATGACAGCAACACCCACAATCAATGACAGCTATTACCGAAAAAAATATTTTGCCATGCACCATTTGAGTGTGAACCTCACCAAAAACATCAATATCGGAGTTTTCGAAATTGTCAATTTCGGCAGACCTAACAATGGAGGATTCGATTTTAATTACCTAAATCCGATTATTTTTTACCGCTCTGTCGAACAAAACTTAGGTAGTTATGACAACGCAATGCTGGGCTTTGATTGGAAAATCAATTTCTTGAGGCATTTTTCCTTCTATGGTCAAGTCTTACTCGATGAACTCTTAGTTTCTAAGGTAAGGGAAAGAAAAGGTGATTGGGTGAATAAGCAAGCACTTCAAACTGGTTTAAAATATATAGATGTTTTCGGAATCGGCAATTTAGACATCGCCGGGGAATTTAATTACGTGAGACCTTTTGTTTATCAACATTTAGATCTTGAAAGAAGCCATGCTCACTATCTGCAACCTTTGGCACACCCTGCAGGAGCAAATTTTGCGGAATGGGTGGCTGTCGCCAGATACCAACCTCTTAAACGAGTTTTTGTCACTGCTAAAACTATAATTTTAAGGCAAGGCGTTGATACTTTGGGCAGTAATTTTAATGTTGGTGCTGATGTAAGAAAAAGTTATAATGACAGAATTGAACCTGATGGGGTCGGCACAACAACCGGTCACAAAGTTGGTCAAGGAATTGACCGAAATCTTATATTCGCAAACTTTACCTGCACTTTCATGGCTAAGCATAATGTTTTCTTTGACTTGAGTATAACTTCAAGAGCAGTTAATTCTGCTAAACAAAGTGAATTGTCATCCAGGACAAGTCTTTTTAGTTTAGCTTTTCGTTGGAATATCACCCAAAGGCGATTGGATTTTTGATGATTTATTGAAGAAAAAATAGATAATCAACCCCACAAATAATCATTTTTTTCAAAAGATTGTTTAATCGATGATTCTCATTCGAACTATTATTAACCTTCATTTTCAAACCGGTTAATCGACATTCAATTAGTTCTAAAGTTTCAACTATTGTAAAGTTCTATGAATAAATGTGTTTGTATTGATATTTTTTTTATATACCACAAAATTCACTTTTTGCTATTGAAAACAAAATCAAAACGATTTAAGAATCCTACGCTAGATTATAGTTCTGCAATGAATAAATTTCAAATTACTTACTGACCGGAATTTGTTCTAATCTTAAAGCAGGCTCTCCATCTTTGAATGATTCTCTAGGTGTCAGTCCTAGCAAATTAAACATTTCTTTATCACTGTTCACCTCGGGATTTGGCGTTGTGAGCAATACATCACCCGCAAAAATGGAATTCGCTCCTGCCATGAAACAAAGTGCCTGTTCTTCGAAACTCATTCTAACTCTTCCTGCTGAAAGTCTTACCATAGCTTTTGGCATGGTGATTCTTGCCGTTGCTATCATGCGAATCATATCCCAAACCGGAACTTTAGGTTGATTTTCCAGTGGCGTCCCTTCAACCGGAACTAAAGCATTAACCGGCACTGATTCAGGGTGCTCGGGCAATGTTGCCAAAGTATGCAACATACCAATTCGGTCTTGGTGACTTTCTCCCATTCCGATGATTCCCCCCGAACAAACATGGATTTTTGCTTCTCTCACATGTTCAAGGGTTTCTAAACGGTCATCGTAAGATCGGGTTGAAATGATTTTATCATAATGCTCTTCACTTGTGTCTAGGTTATGGTTGTAAGCTGTCAAACCTGCTTGTTTAAGCTTCTTAGCTTGTTCATCTGTGAGCATACCTAAAGTGCAACACACTTCCATTCCCAATTTGCTCACGCCACTCACCATTTGAAGCACTTTGTCAAAATCTTTGTTATCACGCACCTCTCTCCAAGCTGCTCCCATGCAAAATCTGGTGCTTCCGTTTTCTTTGGCTTTGTGTGCTGCTTGCAACACTTCATCGACCTCCATCAATTTTTGTACTTTCACGTCAGTGTGATAGCGAGCAGCTTGGGGGCAATATGCGCAATCTTCAGGACAACCGCCGGTTTTGACGGATAAAAGGGTGCAGACTTGCACTTCTCCGGTGGCTTGGTATTTTCTATGAACATTTGAAGCCTGAAACATAAGCTCCATCAAAGGCATGTTGTATATATTTCCAATCTCCTCTTTGCTCCAATCGTTTCTGATTTCCATTTTTTGGCTTATTTAATGATGATTTCAAAAGGCAAAACGGCCTGCACTCCCTCCATCTTTTTTAGTTTTTTTAAGTAAGTGAAATAAGGATGAAGTTCTCCAAGTTCTGCCTTGATTTTTTCTTCCATTTCTTCTTCCATATCATCGTTTCCTCCCGTAAACTTTTTTGTAAAACTTTCAAAAAAATCTACTTTTTTGGGTAAGTAGCTTAACTCAAAATCAGCTGTTTTTGAAAGTTGAGAAGCAATTTCGACTGCTTTATCAAGTCCGCCGAGTTCATCAATTAGACCGATTTCTTTAGCCTGCATTCCTGTCCAAACCCTTCCACTAGCATGTTTTTCGATTTTCTCAAAGGTAACATTTCTGCCCGATGCTGCTTTGCTGACGAAGTCTTTATAGGTGTTATCTACTTCGTTTTGAATCACTTGCCTTTCAAATGGAGTCAAATCTTTGGTAGGCATTCCCAAATCAGCGTATTTTCCGGTTTTTACCCTGTCACTTGTGACACCTAATTTATTTTTCAAGAAATCTTTAGCATTGAACCAAACCCCAAAAACACCAATTGACCCTGTGATTGTGGTGGGTTGAGCAACGATTTTATTACAAGGCATTGCCATATAATAACCTCCTGATGCAGCCATGTCTGACATTGAAGCTACGACAGGTTTCACTTTTTTAGTGAGCATGATTTCTCTCCACATGTTATCAGAGGCAATCACACTACCTCCCGGGCTGTTGATTCTCAAGACCACTGCCTTCACTGATTCATCTGCCCTACATTTTGCTAACTGCTCACACACTTTGTCACTTCCTATGCTTTCGTTTTCTTTGCCTTTCCCTGTGTTGATGTCACCGGAAGCAACTATTACTACAATTTTGTTTTTTGATTTCGATTTAGGACTTAATTCGGCAACTTTTTTATAGCTAACCCAATTGATTTCTGATGTTTTAATTGCAATGTTTTCCGACAAAACTGATAAAAGTTCATCAGCATAGCCTGCCTTTGTGATTAATGAAGCCTTTTCAGCGTCTTTTGGATTTCTAATGCTTAAAGAATCGGCAATGTTTTTGAGTTTTTGAACAGATAATCCCCTTGAAGCAGCTATTTTATCATAGATATGCTCTTGCAAACTGTTCATGAAAGAGAGTGTTTGTTCTTTGTTCGGTTCGCTCATCTTATCTAGCAATAATGGCTCAACGGCACTTTTGTATTGACCTGCTTTGAAAACCTCCGGCTTAATATCTAGTTTGTCCAAAGTTCCTTTAAAAAATAAAACCTCATAACTAAATCCATTAAATTCTAAGAGACCTGTTGGAGTGATGTAAATTTTATCGGCTACTGATGCCAAAAAATAAGCGCCTTCACTCATATAGTCTGAATAAACCACCAAAGGTTTTCCTGATGTTTTATATTCTAAAAGAGCTTCTCTTAGCTCGTTAGCAATCCCAAACCCAGAGTTCAAACTGTTGATTTCCAACCAAACCGCTTTTATTTTTGATTCCTTAGACGCAACTTTCAAAGCAGTTTTCAGTTCTAACAGACCCATTTTGCTGGGATTTCCGAAACTTTCATCCCAAAAGTCATTAAATGGGTTTTCTGTTTCTCGCTCGACAATTTCTCTATCGAGTTTAATTTTCAACACCGAATTGTCACTCAATTCGAACTTGGGTTTGTTGCTTGCCATGCTCAACAGCCAAATCACAATCACCCAAAACAACAAAATCCCTAAAGCTGTAGAGATTACACGACCTAAGAAACGCCACATAAATGAATAGTTTTCACAATATTAACCAATTGTTAAGAAATTGTAATTCATCGAGTGCCAAAAAAGTTTTCAGTTTGTTTTCAAACCGTAATTTCTTTTTTGAACTTTTCGACAAATTCTTCAATTGAAAGGCTTCCTAAGTCACCTTCACCGTGTTTTCTAATTGCCATTTTATTTTCGTCAACTTCTTTTTCACCGATGATGAGCATATACGGCACTTTTTGAACTTCTGCATCTCTAATTTTCCTGCCTATTTTTTCATCTCTGTGATCCACAAAACCCATGATGTCTTGTGCTTGCAATTCAGCGAAAAGTTTATCCGAATATTCTCTGAATTTTTCTGAAATTGGCAAAACTGCCACTTGAACAGGAGAAAGCCACAAAGGGAAATTTCCTGCACAGTGTTCTGTGAGCACAGCAATGAATCTTTCCAACGAACCAAAAGGAGCACGGTGAATCATCACAGGGGTGTGTTTTTGACCATCAGCCCCGATATATTCCAGCTCAAATCGCTTTGGCAACTGATAGTCCACCTGAATGGTGCCTAATTGCCATTTTCTTCCAATAGCATCTTTGACCATGAAATCGAGCTTTGGACCATAGAATGCTGCTTCGCCCAACTCAGTAATTGTGTTCAATCCCATTTCTGCACTTGCTTCAATGATTGCTGATTCTGCTACTTTCCATTCTTCATCTGTGCCAAAATATTTGGTTTTGTTTTCAGGGTCACGCAAAGAAATCTGAGCTGTGTAATCATGAAAGCCTAGTGTTCTAAACACATAAAGAACTAAATCAATAAGTTTTTTGAACTCATCTTTCACCTGCTCATTGGTGCAAAAAATATGTGCATCATCTTGTGTGAAGCCTCTCACACGGGTTAGACCGTGCAATTCTCCGTGTTGTTCATAACGATAAACTGTGCCAAATTCAGCGATTCTCAAAGGCAACTCTTTATATGAATGTGGTTTGAAACTAAAAATCTCACAATGATGAGGGCAGTTCATCGGTTTTAACAAAAACTCTTCGTTCTCATGTGGCGTGTGAATGGGTTGAAAAGAATCCTTGCCATACTTTTCATAATGCCCAGAAGTGACATACAAATCTTTCATGCCTATGTGTGGTGTAGCCACGATTTGATAGCCATTTTTGATGAGCAGTTTCTTCATGAAGTTTTGCAACCTTTCTCTCAACATGTTTCCTTTTGGCAACCACAAAGGTAAACCTCCTCCCACTTTTTCTGAAAAAGTAAACAATTCAAGTTCTTTACCTAATTTTCTGTGGTCGCGTTTTTTTGCTTCCTCCAAGAGGTGAAGATACTCTTCTAATTCCTTTTGTTTTGGAAAAGTGACTGCGTAAATTCTTGTGAGTTGTTTATTCTTTTCGTCTCCTCGCCAATAAGCACCAGCTACATTCATCAACTTTACGGCCTTGACAAATCCTGTGTTAGGAATGTGCGGACCTTTGCAAAGGTCGGTGAAATTTCCTTGGGTGTAAAAAGTGATGCTTCCATCTGATAAATCTTTTAGAAGGTCGAGTTTATATTCGTCACCTTTCTTAGTAAAATATTCAATAGCTTCGGTTTTGGAAACCTCTTTTCTCACATATTCGCTTTTTGACTTGGCAAGTTCAAGCATCTTAGCTTCGATTTTTTGGAAATCGTTACTTGAAAATTCTCTCCCATTCAAATCAATATCATAATAAAAACCGGTTTCGATTGCCGGACCTATACCAAATTTGACTCCGGGATACAATGTTTCAAGTGCTTCTGCCATCAAGTGAGCACTGGAATGCCAAAAAGTTTTTTTCCCTTCCAAATCGTTCCAAGTGAGCAATTGAACTGTTGAATGTTTAGTTATGGGTCTTGAAGCATCCCAAATTTCACCATTTACTTTTGCAGCTAATACGTTTCTGGCTAAACCCTCGCTAATTGAAAGAGCGATTTGCATTGATGAAGTATTTTGTGGGTACTCCCTAACACTTCCATCAGGTAATGTGATTTGAATCATGACTTAAAATTTTGGCTCACGAGAATACAAAACCCATGAGCGTTGATTGGATTGCAAAATTGCATGTTTATAATGACTTGGAAAAATTTATTTTCTTCTCGTTTAGACCATTCTATTCTGACTTAAATAATTGCAAGTTCTTGTTTTTAAAAAAAATTACCTTTCAAATTTGACATTCACCTTAAATTTAATGCATATGAAACATCAATTTTTCCATCCATTGAGTAAGCCCTTATCAT
>JBDNDT010000134.1:0-7053 GCA_046718985.1 Cytophagales bacterium | reverse complement strand
ATTGTTCGGAATGGAATATGGACAGTTTGTGAGGGGTTGCCATTTAGGTGTTTTCCCAAGTTACTATGAACCATGGGGTTATACACCTTTGGAGGCGATGGCAAGTGGTGTTCCGGCAATCACAAGTGATTTAGCAGGTTTTGGTGACTATGTTTTACGAAACATTCCTAATCCATCAGAAAAAGGGATTTACGTGGTGAATCGTTATCACAAAGGCTTTCATGAGGCTGCTGACCAATTAGCCAGTATGATGTTTGACTTTGTGAAACAAGGCAGAAAAGAAAGAATCATCCAAAGGAACAAAGTTGAAGCAACTGCTGAACACTTTGATTGGAGCAATTTGGCTGTGCATTATCAGCAATCATATCATTTAGCCTTAGAAAGAAAGTTTGGGAATATTTGATAACCAAGAATCATATACTCAGAATAAACGACTGAAATAAAAAAGTAGGGTAAGAACTTGAAGGGTACATTCAAAAATTACTCTACCTTAAAAATACTTAGGCTTTTATTAAAGCCTATAAACACATGATAATCAATTAGTATTAATAAAAATCAACCCCGAAAAGAGCTAAAAAGGTTTTAGTATTGAAATATAAACAACCTTAAAAATGTCCATTAATCAACTATTTTCATCAATCATTCCCATTCAATGGTGGCCGGTGGCTTGCTGCTGATGTCATAAACCACTCTGTTCACTCCCTTTACCTTGTTGATGATTTCGTTTGAAACTTTTGCCAAAAAGTCGTAAGGCAAGTGTACCCAATCGGCTGTCATGCCGTCAAGACTTGAAACGGCTCTTAATGCTACTACTTTCTCATATGTTCTTTCATCTCCCATCACTCCCACAGATTGAACCGGCAAGAGAATTGCCCCAGCTTGCCAAACTTTGTGATAAAGATTATATTCTTTAAGCAAACTGATGAAAATGTGATCAACCTCTTGTAAAATTGCCACCTTTTCAGCCGTGATGTCTCCCAAAATCCTGATAGCTAATCCCGGTCCCGGAAAAGGATGCCTACCCAAAATGAGAGGATCAATTCCTAAACTTTTACCAACTGATCTTACCTCGTCTTTGAAAAGCAACTTCAACGGTTCAACGACTTTCAATTTCATAAAGTCTGGCAAACCACCCACATTATGGTGTGATTTGATGGTCACGGATGGACCTTTCACGGAAACTGACTCAATTACATCTGGATATATAGTGCCTTGCCCAAGCCATTTCACACCTTCTAATTGAGCGGCTTCTTGGTCGAAAACTTCAATGAATGTTTTTCCAATCGCTTTTCTTTTAGCTTCGGGATCTGTCAAATCCTTTAAAGCTGCATAAAATTTTTGACTGGCATCTACACCTTTCACATTGAGTCCTAAATGTTTGTAAGAGTTTAGCACTTCTTGATATTCATTTTTTCTCAGTAAGCCGTTGTCAACAAAAATGCAGTGCAATTTCGAACCAATTGCTTTGTGAATTAACACGGCTGCTACACTCGAATCAACTCCGCCAGAAAGCCCTAAAACAACACGATCTTCCCCGATTTGTGATTTTAAAGCTTTGACAGTGCTTTCAACAAAAGCCTCTGAAGTCCAATTGGGTTCGCAACCACAAATGTTGATGACAAAATTCTTTATCATTTGTTTTCCATCAGTGCTGTGAGTCACTTCAGGATGAAATTGAATTCCATAGACTTGTTTGTTTTTAATTTTGAAACCTGCTACTGGAATTGAATCGGTTTTGGCAATGATTTCAAAGTTTTCAGGTACTTTTGTGATGGTGTCACCATGTGACATCCACACTATTGATGATTGTGGAACTGTGGCCAACAAGTCATTATGTACTATATTTTCAAGTTGGGCTCTGCCATATTCCCTGATTTTGCTCGGGAAGATTTCGCCACCGAACATGTGTGCAATTAATTGAGCACCATAGCAAACACCTAAAACAGGAACTGTTGAAATGTGTTCAAAATCTATTCTTGGCGAATCTTCATCTCTGACAGAACATGGACTTCCTGATAGGATAACTCCTTTGTAACTATCTAGTTGAGAGGGGATTTTATTGTAAGGGTGGATTTCGCAATATACTTGTAATTCTCTTACTCTTCTGGCAATCAATTGAGTATATTGAGAGCCGAAATCCAATATCAAAATGTTATTTTTCAATTTCTTAAATTTTGGTCAAAATTAGAAATAATTAGGGAATCTAGTTTAGTAATTAAGAAGTGTTCTTCAAATTTTAATAAGGCTGCACAAATCAAAAAAATGTTTAATTCAATGTTGTGATTGATTTATCATGGTTTACTTAAAAATTTCAGAGTAGCAATTCTTGTAGTTGTTCCAAGGTGATGAGGACATGTGTTTTTTCACCATTTGGTGAAAAATTAGGGTTTTCACAAGCAAAAAGTTTATCTATGAGGCTAATCATTTCAATAGGCAGCAATTTTTGTCCTTTTTTCAATGCTGTTTTTTTGGCTAATGAGTGAGCTAGGTTTTCGTCAATATCTAAACCTAGTTCATTTTGGTTGTCAAGAAATTGCTCAATCATTCCAACGAATATCTCTTTTTCATTTCCTGATTCGATGTTGATGGGTGTTCCTGTGAGATTTAACTTCTTTTCTTCCAGCCATTCAAAAGTGAATCCTAAGTTTTTGATGGCACTTTCGGTTTGTTTAACAGTTTCTGCCGTCAAGGGTTGAAGTTCGATTGAAATCGGAAAGAGCAGTTGTTGGGAAGCATTTGATTTGCTTTTTAGATTTTTTAGATAAAATTCATATTGAATACGTTCGCTCGCTAAGTTTTGGTCTATGAGTAAGATTCCGGATTTGATTTGAGAAATGATGAAGTTGGAATGAATCTGAAAATAATTGTTAGCGGATTGTTGTGTGTTGAGATTGAGGGCTTTTTGTGCGTTTTCAGGAATGTTTTGGTCAATGTTGGCTGTGAGGTCAAATGAAAAGGTTTTGAAAGGTTGTGAGGCTTTTTCGCTTTTCATCACATCATACATTTGTTCCCAGTTTTTGACAGAGGGTTTTTTCTCTGAGTGATGAGAGGAGGGTGTTGTTGGTTTTTTAGAACTTATGTTTGAATACATAAAATTAACATCCAGTTCAAAATCAATTGCGGGTTCAAGCAGGTGCTTTCCTAAGGATCTTCTCACTGCAGCCATCACTAAACCATAGACAGATTTTTCATCTTCGAACTTGATTTCTGTTTTTGTGGGGTGTACGTTGACATCAATTTTAGAGGGGTCAAGGTTGAGAAAAAGAGTGTAGAATGGAAAAGTACCATCTTGGAGCAAGTTGCCATAAGCCTCGGTGACGGCATGGTTCAGGTAAGCACTTTTGAAAAAACGGTTGTTTACAAAAAAGAACTGTTCACCTCTTGATCTTTTAGCAAAATGAGGCTTACCAACATAACCTTTGATGGTGATATCACCAATCATTTCATCAGTTGGGATGAGTTGTTCTCGATATGCACTTCCGAAAAGACCAACAATTCTTTGACTCAGTTTTGAGGCATTGAGTTTAAAAAGGCTGTTGTCTTGGTGGATAAACTCAAATTCAATTTCAGGGTGGGCAATTGCAACTCTAAAAAATTCATCACTGATGTGTTTAAGTTCAACTTGGTTTGATTTGAGGAAGTTTCTCCGCGCAGGAACATTATAGAAAAGGTTTTTAACCAATATGTTAGTACCTTTTTGAGTGGCTACACTTTGATTTTTAGTTACTTTAGAATTTTCGATTTCAACCAAAGTGCCTAGTTCCTCAGTTTCAGTTTTGGTTTTCATTTCAACTTGAGCAACAGCAGCAATTGAAGCCATAGCTTCGCCGCGAAATCCCATGGTTTTGATGGAAAATAAATCTTCGGTTTTGCTTATTTTTGAGGTTGCGTGTCTTTCAAAACACATTCTCGCATCTGATGCGCTCATTCCTTTTCCGTTGTCTATTACTTGAACCAGTTGCTTTCCGGCATCTTTCACTACGAGACTGATTTTGGTAGCACCTGCGTCAATACTATTTTCAAGCAGTTCTTTAACAATTGATGCCGGTCTTTGCACCACTTCACCGGCTGCAATTTGATTAGCCAGAAACTCAGGCAACAATTTGATGATGTTCTCCAATGCTTTTTTTTTTATAAGATAAGCTTTCTGTTGGTGTCTAAGTTTAAAAAAATAAACAATAAAATGGTGAAAGACCATAAAGAAGAACCACCATAGCTAAAAAATGGTAATGGGATTCCTACTATCGGAAACAGTCCTATGGTCATGCCGATGTTGACTAAAAAATGAAAAAATAAAATGCAGACCACACAATAACCATAAATTTTAGCGAATCTGGTTTTTTGTCTTTCAGCTAGAAAAGAAATTCTAAACATCAAAAAAACAAAGAGAGAAATGACAATTAAAGAACCTAGCCATCCATGTTCTTCACCGATGGTGCAGAAAATGAAATCAGTGCTTTGTTCGGGAACAAAATCAAATTTGGTTTGGGTGCCGTTTAAGAAACCTTTTCCCAAGAATCCACCCGAACCAATAGCGATTTTTGACTGAATCACATTCCAGCCTGCACCTTTGAAATCAGCTTCAGGGTCAATTAATGAATTGATTCTGTTTTTTTGGTGGGGTTTGAAAAAGTTGCTTTTCATCACATAATCAACACTTAACACATATATTACACATGAAACACAAATGGCCACAATGGGGAAAATATTTCTAAAAGTTTTCCTTTTCGTTGCCCAAATAGCTAAAGAGGCAGATGCTAAGAAAAAGCCGATGATATGAAATATAAAGTCTTTAAAAACCAAAGCAACAACTAAAAGAATTCCGCCACTCAAACCGATGATGATAAGCAATGGCGACATACCTTCCAAAAACATCACCACGACAAAAGCTGAAAAAACCATAGCTGTTCCAGTGTCGCCTTGTAACATGATGAGTGTTATTGGAATACCTATAATGACAAATGATATAAATTGTGTTTTGAAATCTGACATTTTGATAAAATGACCAGAGGAATATTTAGCAAAAGCCAATGCTGTTGCGAACTTGGCAAACTCTGCCGGCTGAAACCTGAAAGAACCAATTTCGAACCAAGATTTAGAACCGGCTACTTCTTTGCCAAAAAGCAAAACACCTATCAAAACCAAAATCATTAAACCATAAATCACATAAGCAAGGGTTTCCCAAAACTTATAATCAATCAACAAAATGAAGACAATCAAGATGATGGAAGCCCCAATCCACATCAACTGTTTTCCTGAATTAATGCTTAGGTCAAAGATGCTTTTTTGAGCCTCTGGGTCATGAACTGCGGCATACACGTTTAACCAGCCCATGATCACCAAAGTGATATACACAAAAACGGTTGTCCAGTCTATGGAATTGGTGATTTTTTCGTCTCTCATCATTCAATGAATTGTCCTTTCAGTACATAATCTTCAAGGTATTTTCTTTTGATTTCTCCTCTTAAATATCTTTCTATCACCAAACTAGCCAATGGAGCAGCAGCTGTTGCTCCCCATCCGGCATTTTCCATAATCACGGCGATGGCTATTTTGGGATTGTCTTTCGGAGCAAAAGCCCAAAATAATGAATGGTCTTTTCCATGGGGATTTTCTGCTGTTCCTGTTTTGCCACAAATTTCAATCACAGTTGACCTTGCCATTGTGGCTGTTCCACCCTTGACAATATCTGCCAAAGCAGAATAAAAAGAATTCCATACCTGTGGTGGAGCGTTTATGATGTGCTTTTCTGCATATTCTTGCCTAATGGTTTTATTTTTACCAATGGCTTTAATCATGTGTGGTGTGTAATAGTAGCCTTTATTAGCGAATATGGCGGCAATGTTAGCGAGTTGAAGAGGTGTCACCAACACTTCGCCTTGCCCGAGTCCCAATGAGTAAATGGTTTCAAATGCCCAGCGATTTTCTCCGAAATATTTATTATAAAATTTAACTGAAGGTAAGTTTCCAGCTTTTTCATTGGGAAGGTCAATGCCTAATTTTACTCCGATTCCCAATTCTTTGGTGTCTCTTAGCCATTGTTCGAAATTGATTCTGGTGTCTATAAATGGGTTCTTATGTTTGTTTTGGTAAAGAATTTTTCTAAAAACGAAGTAAGCATATGGATTGCATGAAAATTGCAATCCTGTGTGAAAATTGGTTGAAGAGTGCCTGCCATGGCAACTTACTTTGCTACGGTCACAAGGAAAAACCTGGTTGGTGTCTAAAACATTTCTCCTCAGTGCAGTGAGATAATTGATAGGTTTGAAAGTTGAACCTGGAGGATACATTGCCATCAAAGGACGATTAAACAATGGTTTTTTGGGGTCTGTGAGCAACATTCGGTAATTCTTTGAGAAGTCTTTGCCTGTGAGCAAGTTCGGGTCATAAGATGGAGCAGAGACAAAACAAAGAATTTCACCGGTTGAAGGTTCAATAGCCACAACACTGCCTGTTTGGTTCTTCATCAAGAGCTCAGCATATTGTTGTAAATCAATATCAACAGTACTTTGCAAATCTTGCCCGGCGACCGAGAGGGTGTCAAATCGACCATCCATGAAAGAGCCTTTTTCAATTCCTTTCACATTCACCATCACATATTTCACCCCACGTTTTCCCCTTAACTCTTTTTCATATTTTTCTTCAATTCCACTAATGCCTACATAATCTCCGGCTTTGTAATTGTCTTTACCAAGAAGTTCAATTTTTTCTTTACTCACTTCACCTGTGTAGCCTAAGGCATTTGCCATGCATGAAAAGGGATAATTTCTAACACTCCTAGCTTGCACATAAAAGCCGGGAAAGTCCACTAATCTTTCTTGAATTCGAGCATAGTCTAAGTCGCTCAATGTTGACATGAAAACAGATGGTTTGAAAAGAGAATAAGATTTAGCAGCTTCTGTGGTTTTGATGAAATATTCTTTGTCTATTTGAAAAACGCGAAGAAAATCTGTTGTATCCGAAATCTTACATTTTTTTGGAATCATCATGATGTCATAAACAGGGGTGTTGGCTACTAAAAGTTTGTTATTTCGGTCTTTAATTACTCCTCTG
>JBDNDT010000133.1:0-7058 GCA_046718985.1 Cytophagales bacterium | reverse complement strand
GCTGGCGGGGTTTGTTTGAGCTCCTTTTTTGTGTAGTGAAACGGAACAAAAAAGAGCGAGCCACGCCAGCCCGGCCGCCCTCAAGGCGGGTTGCCCAAAATCATTTTTAAAAAATCTTGTGATTACATTCTGTTTTTCTTTAGGCTGTTATTGATGTTGTTTTGCCTTTCAGGTATTTGTCAATGAGGCTGTGGGCAAGATAAACTATTGGTGTGGATATTATAGCGACCAAAAACTTGAAAATGAATTGTGTTGTGCCTACTTTAAAAATGTTCTCTAAACTCCAATTACCCAAAAAGTAAAACGCTACAAAAAGTATGAAATAGCTGTCAACTAATTGTGAAAAAAAAGTTGACCCGGTTGCCCTGAGCCATAAATGTTTTTCTCTGGTCATTTTTCTGATTTTTTGGTAAACCAAAGCGTCTAGCAATTGACTGACTAAAAATGCTGATAAAGAGCCTATTATGATATTTGAGCCTTGGTTTATGTTGAAGGCAAAGGCATGGTTGGGGTCAAATAGGTTTCCGTTTGCGTCTTTGGAGTTGACTTGCATCCAAAACTCTGCGGGACTTAAAATGGTTGAGAGCCTGAACATGAGGAACACGAAAACCAAGAGTGCAAAGGTGATGAAGGTGATTTTTTTAACTCCCTGAACGCCAAAATATTGGTTGATAATGTCTGTTGTTAAGAAGACAACAGGCCAAATTAATATACCTGCTGAAAGATCTAACTTAAACCATCCGCTGCTGAGTGCGATGTTAAAGGTTTTGTCAACTGAAAAAATTTTAGGACCAATCACTTCGGCTAAAATCACATTGGTCAAAAAAAACATACTTAACCCCCAAAATAACTGGGTTTTTTTTTCAGACAGGGTTTGAATTTCGCTCATATAAGCTTTGGTTTTTCAACAGTCACATCACTCTCAGGAACACATTGGCACGCCATTCTGATGTTTTTATTTGTCTTCAATGAAATGGTTTTTAGTCTTTTGACTTCAATATCGTTCATTGCTTGTGTTTTTCCAAGCACTTTTAGCAAACAAATGGCACAAATGCCTTTTCCGTTGCAAGAAAATTGCATTGAGTTTGCCCAAAAAACGTCAAGATTATTTTCAAGAATGACTTCATAAAGTGTTTTGCCTTTCTCAAAAGTAACAATCTGGTCTTTGAACTTGAGTTTCAAGGTTTCATCAGCCATATTTAACAAACCACCGGAAGAGGAAATTGTTTTTTTCAATGATTGCTGTTAGTGGTTGTTGATTTTGCATTTTTCAAATATATTCATTTTTTAACATTCATAATATCAATACTTTGTCTTCTTTTTGTTTTTTCAATTCATGCTTTAGCACAAATTTGGCACAGAAATGGCTGTGATCTAAGATGTGAAAAGATTATTATCATTTTGCTTTCTTTTGGTTTTTGCAATGGATCAAACTGTTGCTCAGGATGATCTTTTCAAGGAGTTCAAATCTATCATGAAAACCGGGAATGCAAAAGAGTTTTCCAAAATGGTGAACCAAACAGTGACCATCAAAATTTTGGGTGAAGAATGCAATTGCAACAAAGCACAAGCGGAAATCATTTTGAGAGATTTCTTCAAAAAATATCCTCCTGTTGAATATGAAGGCATTCATCAGGGAAAAGGCAAAGACGGCTCAAAGCATTATGCCATCGGGAAATATACACATCCGAAAGGGGTGTTGAGGATTTACCTGTTGGTGAAACAGTCTCAAGGAAACTTTTTGATAGACACTTTAGATTTTAGTGAGTAAAAAAGTTTTTCTAAAAAGCCCGCTCAGTGAGTGGGCTTTTTTATAAATGTTATCTTTGTGAAAAAAAATCTTGGAATACGTTATCGTACATACAATTGTTCTTGTGGCCATAGCTTATCTGGTTTTTGTTTTCTCTTTTAGAAGCAAGAAAAAAAGTGCTTGTGGTTCTTCATGCCGATCGTGTTCTAATGAGAAATCTTATCAATGAAAAGTTTGTTTGCAGTTTTCAAAGAAAACAAAGTCATTTTCTTTTTCTTTTTCAAAATCATCGCTTTTTATTTGGCATGGTTTGTTTTTTATGAATTGATTATGGGGCCGAGTGGGCCATTTGACAGATGGTTGACAGACACTGTTGCCGGATATTCTAAGTTTTTTCTCCAATTGATGGGCTATAAGGTTCAAATTGGTGAAAACTTGAAAGGAAATGTAGTGGTTTGGCTCAACAACAGGCGTTTGTTGGGGATTTCAAGTGCCTGCAACGGACAGGTGCTTTATCCGCTTTTCACAGCATTTATTGTTGCCACAAGTGGGCATTGGTTGAGAAAACTTTTGATGATTGTGGTGGGTTGTTTGTTGATTTTTCAGGTTAACGCCATTAGGGTGATTTCATTGGTTCTTTTGAAATATTACAAACCTGAGTGGCTTGATTTTAATCATCGTTATACTTTTGTGTTGTTGGTTTTTGGTTTCATCTTTTTTCTCTGGGTGCTTTGGGTGAACAAAATTTCAAATGTTCGTCAAATTAATAAAGATGCGGAAAAAAAAGCTGTTGTTTAAGATTCTAATCGTGCTGGTGATGTTGGTCAACATTGCCAATGGATATATCAGGCATGATTATCTTCTTAATTTTTCTGATGATGAAAAGCCATTCTTCTTGAAAAGAAAAGATTTTAAGGGAAAATTGTATCCCACTGATGTCAATGAGATGAAAGAGTCTCTAAACAATGATTATCGCTGGATATCAACAGGTTATTATACTGTTTTTGCAATTGTGAGTACTGTTTTGGTAGTTTATTTGCTGTTTGAGAATAGGGGATATGTTTTAGTGAGTTTGGCTCTGTATGGTTTGGTCATTGTTTTCATTGGCTTTTTGGTTTTGCTGAGTTTTTTGACCAAAAATTATGCTGTGGGTTATGGAATTGCGCAGTATTTTAAGAATTTGATTCAAACACCTTTGTTCTCTTTTCTCATTGTCGCTTGCTTGTTTTTGATTGAGAAGAGAAAAAGGTTGACTTAGTTTTTATTTAATAGTCTTTCTTTTAGGCTCTCAAGAAAACTTTTCACCAAGTTATCCTCATCATCACCACTAATTTTTTCGAGTTTTTCCAAGACATTAATAAAAACAGGATAGTCTTCAGAGTAACCAAAATCTTTGCAAGCTTCGATAAGTTCTTTATAGCTTTCAACCAAGCTATAAACATCTTGTTGGGAAGATTCAAAATATTTTGAGACAAAAGGCCATGCTGCATGATCACCTAACTCTTGTTTTAGTAGATTTTTTTCTTCTTTTTCAACAGTTCCGTCAACCATAGCAATTGAATACATCAACCTCGCAAAAGAATCGTAAATATCTTCTTGTCCCATTTTCATCAAAACTGATTTTTCAAAACATTACAAATATAAAAATAAATTTGAACAGACCTAAATTTACCTTGTTTGTCTTGGAGAGCCGGATGAGGGTCTTTCTTTTGGTTTACTCAGATTTTTATCGAGATGTGCAATGGGTACTTTGATTTTATCGGTTTCTTTCAAGCCATCTAAAACTTCGACAAAGAAATTATCAGAAATCCCGAGTTTTAAGAGTCTTTTCTCAAAAACTTGCTCTTTGTTTGTCTCGATTTCAACATAGACACTGTCGTTTGAAAATTGAAGAAGACTTTCTTTCAAGGCTAAGACATTTTCTTTTTTTTCCAAGACAATATCAGCGTTTGCGCTGTAACCCGCTCTAATTAATTCGCCTTTTTCAAACATCAAGGTGGCTTTGATTAAAAATTTAATGGCACCATCTTCAATAACTCCTTTTGGAGAAATGAAGTCAAGTTTTGCATTAAAAGTTTTTCCGTCAATGGCGCCAATTCTCAAGACCAAAGGCATACCTATTTTAATTTTTCCGACTTCAGATTCATCAACTTTGCCTTCAAAGATTAATTTTCCCATGTCAGCTATCAGGCAAATGGTTGTTCCTTCGTTGAAATTGTTTCTTTCAATCACAGAGCTGCCGATTTTCACCGGAACATCCAAAACAGTTCCCGAAACCGGTGAATAAATGAGATTTTGTGCTTTGCCTTTTCTTGATGCTCCATCTCTGAGCAATTGCAAATTGGCTTCTCCTGCTTCAACATTTTCTTTTCTTGTTTTGAAATCATTCAACACTCTTTGGTATTCTTGGTCGGTTGCGGCGTTTTGAGCAACTAGTTTTTCAAATCTTTTCAATTCTTTTTCAGCCAGTTCGAAAGCGATTTTGGCATTAGCCAAATTGTTTTCTGCTGTGTTTACACTCACCAAATTCGGAACAACCGTCACTTTTGCCAAAAGTTGACCTTTGGCAACTACTTGGCCCGGTTCAACAAAAATGGCTTCGATAACTCCGGTGATTTGAGATTTCACTTGAACTTCTTGTTGCGGCAAAACCGAGCCTGTTGCCATTGTTTTCACCACAATGTCTTTTTTCACAGGCAATTCCGTTTCAAAAACAATCGGTTTTTGTTGAGATTTTTGAAATAAAAAATAGCCGGTGTAAACAAAAACGACAATAAACAATGAAAGAAAGAAATATCTGAGCAGTTTTTTGGTCATTTTATTTAAGTGTTGATTTTTCAGTTATTTTAAAATAAAATCCGGAAGCGAGTCTTTCGGCAATTAATCTGTGGCATTTTTCGCTGATGTGCAATTGATCGGAAGCCACAAGCAATGGGTCATTTTTTCGGGTCAAATCAGTGATATAGTAAAAAGGTATTCCCATCCATTCACAAGATTTTCTGATTCTTTCATTGAAAAGGTCAATTTTTGAATAAATCTCGGATTTCTTATCTGCTCCGAAAGGGGTGAAACCATAATCAGGAATTGAAATGGCGACAACAGAACTTTGGTCTGTAATTTCAATGGCTTTTTTGACTAAAGTTTCGAATTCTTCTGCAAAATCTGAAAGATCTAAACCTTGGTACAAATTGTTTACTCCAATTAAAATGCTAATAAGGTCAAAGTGCTTGCTTGGATATACTCTTTCAATTTCTTCATAAAATGCTAGTAGCAATTGGTCAGATCGCCAACCGGTTTTGGCAAGAATCTTCACATCTGTTTCAATTCCGAAGTGTTGTTTCCAAGATTCGACCAACAACTGCGGATATGATTTTGTCACGGCTTCTCCAATGGTGTAAGAATCGCCCAAGGCTAAATAAGTGAATTTATGATCTTTCATTCTATGCTAACTGAATTTCCGTTTTCGTCAACTGCAACAAAAGAAACAAAGCCTTCAACGCATTTTTCTCTTTTTTCTTCATACATCTTCTCTGACCAAATTTCAACTTTCACGCTGATGCTTTTGTTGCCTACTTTTTCAACAAATGCCAAAACCTCAGCAAAATCACTTTCCCAAACGGGTTTTAGAAAAACAATTTTTTCAGAACCGAGCGTAACAAGTCTCTTTTTGGAATATCGAGTGGCGCAGATGAAAGCCACTTCGTCCATCCATTGCATGGCAAAGCCTCCGAAGAGCGTGTGGTGGTGGTTCATCCTGAAAGGAAAAACAGTTTTGAAATGCCGAGTCAATGATGCCTCTTTTTTGACAGGGTCAACCATATTAAAAAATCGTTTTCACAAATCTAGTCTAAAAAGTATGCATTTTGGCTTTAGAACTTAAAAATTTAGATTTGAGTTATGGTTGTTAAACTTTAGCTTTGTGTAACATTCAAATTTTTATATGACCATTCAACAATTAGAATATGTTCTTTCTTTGGACATACATAGGCATTTTGTGAAGGCGGCTGAAGCATGTGAAGTGACACAACCCACTTTGAGCATGCAGATTCAAAAATTAGAAGAAGAACTAGGGGCTAAATTATTTGATAGGACTAGACAACCCTTGGTGCCTACGGATGTCGGAGAAAAAGTGATTGCTCAAGCTCAGGTGGTGGTGAATGAAGCCCAAAAACTTAAAAAAATAGCAAAAGATATACTTTCAGAACCGGAAGGAGAATTGAGACTTGGGGTGATTCCGACCATACCTTTTGCCCAAAATATTTCCTTCCTTGCTTGCAAAATATCCCAAAGTGAAATGGCATGTCATTGAAAAAAAAACGGATGAGTTGATGCAAGATTTAAAAAAAAATCGTCTGGATGTAGGCATCATGGCCACTCCATTAGAAGACATCAACCTATTTGAACAACCGGTTTATTATGAGGAAATGATGATGTATCTTGATCATGAGTCATCAGAAATGATGCCTTTAGAGATTGATAAAGTATTGGATTCAAATCAGATATGGCTTTTAAGTGAGGGTCACTGTTTTCGCTCACAAGTTTTGGCTTTGTGTGAAAAAAAATACCACAATAACACCGCACTTCAATTTGAAGCAGGCAGCATAGAAACATTGATGAAAATGGTTGACAAAGGCGGAGGTTGCACCATTATTCCTGAAATGTGTTTCATCGCAATGGATGCCGAACAGCAGAAAAAAGTGAAAAAAATTGCGGCGGAACCACAAAGAGAAATCAGCATCGTTTCACACAGGGGTTATGAGAAAGAGTTGATTACTAATATTTTAAAAGTCGAAATCGAGTCAAACGTTGAATTGGCCAGATTCAACCCGGAAAGAAGGAAAAGGAAAAACCTTGTTCCTAAACTCAAAAAGTGATTAAACCAAGTTGATGAGCGTTTCTCTGCTATTCTTTGAAATGGGAATTCTAACCGTTTCATAATGTTTCAGCACGACATATCCACCTTCAGTTTTGCTATATTCAATCACATGGTTGAGGTTGATTAAATAAGATTTATGAATCCTGAGGAATCTGAAAAATGACAATTGTTTTTCTAGATCAATCATGGGTTTTGAAAGTATGGAATAATTCCCTTTAGAAAAGAATATTTTTGAGTTGTTTCCGATGGCCTCACAAAAAACAATTTCATTATGTTCAACGATGATCATGCCATTTGGGGTCACGAGTCTCACTTTTTGATGACAATTAACATTTAAGTTGTTCAATTTTTTCAAAATAAATTTTTGAATAGTTCCCATGAGTTCTTCTGTGGAAACAGGTTTGATCAGATAATCCAAAACTTGGTGTTTGA
>JBDNDT010000132.1:0-7097 GCA_046718985.1 Cytophagales bacterium | reverse complement strand
TTTCAGGCGATGATGCAGAAATCATTCTGGTAAACGGGATAAATCTTGATTTATACAGGCAAAACCTCAATAACATGGGTTTGGTAAATAGTTCAAGCCAACTGAAATATGTGTTTTGGGAAAAGCAAAAAGCAATTACCTTGACCTATCGTGACTCTACGAGAACCACCACTACTTTTGTGATTGACTTGGTGACAGGCAACGTAACAGGAAGCATATCAGGTTCATCAACACAAACGAGGAATTTCAACATCAACGTGGGTCAGTTTATTGATAACTTTTTTAATGCACCCGGAAAACAAATCGTGGTTCAATATAACAGACGAGGCGCAACCACAGTGAATGTGGCAGTGAATGGGCTTGGAGCTATTTTTGGAGCGTGCGGCTCAAGATCGGCATCATGGAATGTTCAAATCATTGATGGTCTCACCGGTAACCCTAACCTATTTTTGAGTGGCATAAAACTAGAGAACTTAAATGCGGCTAGTTATATCGAGTTTTATGATTGCTCTGCAACCAATGGGCAACAACCTTTTACCCTTGTCACAGACCACCTCAACAATGCCACATATAAATGGGAAGTCTTTGAAGCCATTACCACTTCACGTTATCAAATTTTATCTTCAACCAATCAAAACTCATTTCAAGTGAGATTTTTGCAACAAGGTTTGTTTGCTATCAGATTAACAGTTACAGATTTTTGCGGAAGAACTTACAGCACAGTGGCTTATTTTGAAGTGAAAGACCCGTCGTCGAGAATTGTAATAAACAACCAAACAATAGCCGAATCAGGTGATGAAGATGGCAATTTTTCACCATCATGCAATCAAATAATTAACGGATTTGGTGTTTCTGCAGAACCCTTCATGGGCAATAATTCAACCTATGAATGGGTTTTGCCACCCGGATATGAGATAACCAATGGTGGCACTTTAGTAAACAGTACACTGGTTAATGGAATCATACAAAGAACTTATAGAGGCACTGATTTTAGGTACACTAATATTCGATATGTTGGAACAGGGGGACAAAACGTATCTATACCACAAGATGGAATGTTAACTTTAAATATCAATAGTTCTTGTGGTCAACGCGAAACGATTAGAATGATGATTATGGGAATTAGCGAATTTGGTCATCCTATATCAAGAATTTTTTTTAATGGTCAGGCTGTTACTGAACCTTTAATCACAAGGGAATTAAGTCTAAACTGTACACGATATGAACAAGGTTTACAACTAAGTTCAGAGCCATTTATGGGTAATAATTCAACTTATGAGTGGATTCTGCCTCCTGGTTATGAAATTACCAATGGTGGCTCTTTGGTATCGAGCTCAACCGTGGACGGCTTGGTACAAAGAACTTACAGAGGCATAGATTTTAGATATCCATATCTAAGATATGTCGGATCCGGTGGTCAAAACTTAACCATTCCTGATGGTATGCTAACCCTTAACATCATCAGTGCTTGTGGGCAACGTGAAACCATAAGATTAATGATTAAGGGTATTGAAAAACCTCAGCCAATTGGTAATCTTTATTTCAGCACCTGTCAATCTAGTTTTCAAGTGAATTTGCCGGTCAACAACGGCTTAGCCCCATTCAATGTCACTTGGTTTGGAAGTGGATGGCAAAGCTCTAGTACGCAAGGACTTTCAAACACCCACACCACCTTCAACAGTCAGCCTTCTACTGTTTACAATAATTATAGATTGAGAGATGCCAGAAATTGCGAGTTATTTGGCCAGATAATGATTAACTATATCAACGGAAACTCAAGTGCTGACCCTGATGTTTCAGGCTGGCAAAGTGGGCATTTAAATCCACAACAGAGTATTTACATATCAAGTAACATTGCTAAAGTGCCGGCAGTTGATCAAATGTTTTTCTTGAGTGGTGGTAGATTGGTAGGATATTGGTTTGACCATGCAAGTACACAAAAATGGGAATCATATAGACCTGAATTTATTAATTCAAGGCATAACAACAACTTTATTCAATATTTTGAGCATATAAATCATGGAAAATTTATTTTTTACATTGAAGATTTTACAAATCTACTTTGTTTTAGATTTTTCATAGTAGAAAACAATCAAATAAGAGTGAGTCCAAGAAAATATATCAACGGTTTCAATAAAACATTTTCATCAGGCCAAACTTACCCCTTCAAAATTTTCCGCACAGGCAATCCCAATGGCTTGGCTATTTTGACCAAAACCCCACAAGGGCTTTTTGGAGGTGTGATTGACATCAGTAGTTCTGATTTCTTCTATCACAATGAGGAGTTGGTCATCTCTTCATCTTCCGGTGGGGGTTTCGCCGGTGGTGGTGTGATCAACGCTGTCACCAACGACAATCAACTGGTGATTGATAATTTCGAAACAGCCAAAGTGTTTTATTTTAAGTCTAATGGGGCATTGTCTTATAAACTAAATTATCTACAAACAGGTGGATTTAGCCCTGAGGTGGTGCTGAATGGGAAGCTTCCCAACGATTTGGTGCTGGGTGTTTCTGATTTGGTGTTAGACAAAGACAACAACGTGTTTTTTGTGGCGACCAAAACGGATGGTAAGGGTGATATTTATTTTTCAAAAGCATCTGAAAATTACAATGCTATCTACCGAATCAATACCACACAACCGATTTTTAACAATGCCACCACGCCACTATCCAACGGAAGATTAGCTATTAATCCTAGCAGCGGAGTGTTGTATTACACAGATGGTAGCAATGTTTACCAAGTTTATCGCAAGCCTTCTTTCAATCTAGATAATTCAATAGGCATTGTGAAAGCGACAGCTAGAAGCAAAAATGACCAATGCAAAGAAGGTTTGGTATATGACATAGGTCATTTGTATTATGTAAGCCATGGAAATCAAGTTCACAATCTCTATTATCTTTCAAATGAACAAGAATGTCGCCCAAAATATGAACGCAAGGAAATTAAGGAAGAATTGAGCGATATGGATAAATTGGCATCAGGCGAAGAACTTGACACTTGGATAGAAAATATCAATCTAAGTGAAAACAGACTTCACATCACTCCCAATCCGGCTTACCATAAAGTAAAACTCGACTGGTTAGGAACAGAAAACGGAACTTTAGAAGTTTTAGATATGCAAGGAAGAAGATTAGCAATTCACCACAACTTTGACAAAACACATGAACTGGAAGTTTCAGATTGGAAACCGGGAGTTTATCTGTTAAGATGGAGAGGCGAAAGCGGTCAAATTTTCTCAGAAAGATTGGTAAGATAAAAAATGAAAGAAAAAATAATATCCAATCTCCTGCTATTGGGCAGGAGATTTTTGGGTTTATGGGTCTTTGTATTGTCATATTTTTTATGCTTTGCCCAGAAGGAAGGCAGCTGGATAAGCGACCAACGTTTTAGCATAGCCTTTAGGTTTGACGAGAACCATGACCTTCATCATCTCTATATCCCTTTGGAATTCAGCAAAGGACAGCCACCGACTAATTATGACTATCAATTTGGGAGTGAGGCTTCTTGCTATTTGGCTGATGCTGACTCTGGAAAAGTGCGTTTGATTGCTAGTGGTAGAAATATCTGGGATTCGAAAGGCAAATTGATTGAAGGAGGTGTTTTGGACACGACAAATCGTTGGTATGGGAAAAGTTTTGCAACCATATTACCACTTGAAGAATACAAGCAAAAGAAGTTTATTAGTATTCATAACCGGTTCGACGGCAGACCTGATGGTGTAATTGACAACCATTCTCTCATATATTCCAAAATAGAAGAAATTATAAATAACAAATTTGTTGTTACAGAAAAAGGTGTTTTAAATAAATTTAATGGCTGTGTAATTAGCAATATGCAAGTTTTGAGTGTTTACAAACACAAAAACAACATTGATTATTGGTTACTGCAATTCGATTGTTTGAGCAAGTCTCTCAATATCTATCTTATCAACTCATGTGGAATTAGACTCATTCATAAACATAACCTCGAATCATTTTTTGCCATAAGAGATTATAATTGGTATCAATTCTATCCATACCCTTCTGGTTTTTTTAGAATTAACAATTATTTCCCGGGCAAGGTTTTTAATGATTATAATATCTATTTTTTTAAATTCAATGATACCAATGGTGAAATTAGCATGATAAAATGGTTGTTTTATGATTGGTATAAAAATAGAAACGTAGATATGGACTATGGCGGCAATGCATTTACTCAAGTGAGCGCAGTTTCTGATGATGGGGAGGTGATTATGGGTTCGAAAAACATCCCATATGATGGCATAGGAAAGTTTAATGTTTCTAAATTTAATTTGCTCACTGACTTCGAGAACGGCGACACTATAAGACCTACTCATAAAAAAAGTATTTTGTTTAATGATTTTGACATTGACACATCGAGAGCATTAGGTATGAACTATACAACAATTATCCCCTACCTACATGGTAAGATATATGCTCAAGTTGAAATAGATGGAAAGTATTCATATCGACAGCTGTTTTGGGCAGAGGTATTCAAAGGAAAGGATGGGGGCATTGAATTAAGTGAATTTAAACAAAAGAGCAAGCATACCTACCCCTATAACGGTCTAGGAGAAGGTAGAAGTCTTGAAATCAACGGATATAACTTTCACAATCTTAGCTACTACCGCCGTGGCTATCGCACACCTAAGCTTGGTGAGCCAAAACTCGCCAATGCATTGGTGTGCCGAGATGACAAGCGAATTGCCGAGTGGAAAGATACTTTAAGGGCTGATTCTGTGCAAATTTTCTTTCAGGGCATCCTCCACAGCAGACTTCGAAGTGACAGCTTAAAATATATGTCCAAAACATTTCAATGGCCTGCGAGCCTTTCAACAGAAGACCAATATGAGGTGAGCTTTGTTCGCCATTTAAACTGTTTCTCTGACACTTCAAAACAAATTGTTCATTTAAAAGATGTTCCTATCCCTCCATTATACCAGGCATCTTTTGATTTCGATTGTTCCAAAGAAATCAATGTTTTCCATTTTCCCAAAAACACAGGATTTTCCATTTTATGGCAAAATGGTGACACTAGTCACACCCAAATACTGGTCTCCCCTAAGAACCTGTTTTTCACCTTAAACGCCCCTTGTTTTACCAAGAATGACAGCATTATTGTTAACCCAATTCCAACAACCATAGCCATCAATGACACTTCTATAAATTGTGGTTCTATGATACAAATAACAGCACCAAGTTTTCCGAACCATGAATATGTGTGGAGCAATGGCGAAAGAGGAACGGTTGCCTCAATCATCAACCCGGGCACATATTCTTTGGATGCCAAAAATCCCTGTGGAACACAACAAATTTCTTTTAATGTCAAGCCAATTCCAACAACCATAACCATAAATGACACAGCGATTTTTTGTGGCACACCGATTCAACTCACAGCACCTAAGCTACCCCGTCATGAATATGTCTGGAGCAATGGAGATCGTGGCATAGAAGCCACCATCACAAGACCGGGGTCTTATGTGTTAGAAATCAAAAACCCTTGTGGCATTCAACACGCACTTTTTGATGTGAAAGCAAAAGATCTTGAATTGCCAAACGTGGTAACCCCCAATAACGATGGTTTAAATGATAATTTCATTACTAACCTACCACAAAATGAAAAATCTATCGACCTGCAAATTGTTAATCGCTGGGGTGTACCTGTCTTCAAATCAGAAAATTATCAAAATAATTGGCCAAATGGCTCGGTAGAAATTGGTATTTATTTCTACCATCTAAATGTTTCAGGCTGTGAACAAAAAGGATGGGTAGAGGTAAAGTAAAAGACTAAAAAAAATTAACAATTAATATACTACAATAATATGAACTCTTCAAAAGCGATAACAATTGTTTTAATGTTAACATCAATTTTAACATTTGCCCAAGAAAATCAAAAAACAAGTTATTTAGGCATTAATCTGGGTGTGTCTTTCCCAAAAGACGATTATGGTTCAAAGGAATTCAAAGATGAATCCGGTTATGCTCTTGCAGGAATTTTAATTGACTTGGAAAGTGCATTTATGTTTCACAAAAATTTTGGGTTTGGAGGAAAACTAGGATTTTTTGCAAATGCTATGGATGTTGAAACAGGGAAAAAAAACTTAGGACTGAGTGATGAAGCCAATCTGAAAGCAACAAATTGGAATAACAGGTATTTAATGTTTGGACCTCAATTTGTTTTGACATCAAGAAAAGTCTTTTTTGACTTTAAGGTTCAGGGTGGTCTTTTAAATTCTTCAACTCCCGAAATAACCTACAATATACCTCCCTTTGGAACCGCTACACAATCTTCAGCCAAAGCTACCACTCTTGCTTATGGATTTGGATTTGGCACTCGAATCAATGTATCTGAAAAGGTTGCATTACATTCTAAACTTGATTTAATATACGGCAATCAGAATTTTAAATTTAAACAGCTCGACGGAACAATTCAAAGCACCAACATCCTAATATCAACAGTCAATTTTGGTGTTGGTTTGTGCTATCTGTTTGTTGACAAAAATAAATGATGGAGGTATCAATAAAGACAAGTTTGTTGTTCAAAAGAATCAAAAAGCATGAAGCTTTAGTTGGTCGAAAGACCAACTAAACATATTAGCAGTCTTTCAAAACCAATGTGTCATCTCTGAAAAAAGATTTTGTTTCCGGTTTTTTTTTTGAAACACTTTTTAGTGGAATGTTTTTAAAACATTTGACCTCTCATTGTTTAGTCCATAATTAAACACTTAATTTTGCCATACAAGGTATGGTTTGGTGAATGACGCGCGGCTCGGTGGTATTCTTAAAAATATACCATTTTGCACTTCTTTTAGCTCTTTTCGAGATTGATTTTTTATTAATACTAATTGATTATCATTTGTTTATAGGCTTGAAGGAAAGCCATTTAAAAAAAATAATTGAGGTGGGAAAGAGTTTTTGATGAAATCAAAATCACATGTTACACAAAAACATTAATCTAGGTTAAGAAACAGCTTGCTACTCAATGAAAGAAAAACGATTGATTTCATCAAAAGTAAGTCTATTTGTGAACAGCATTTATTCAAATATCCCAAAAGACTTAAAATTTGATTATGACAATTTTGCTTCTTTTTTTTGTG
>JBDNDT010000131.1:0-7115 GCA_046718985.1 Cytophagales bacterium | reverse complement strand
AAAAATCTTCGGGATTTGTGATCACTACCCCAATTGGGTCAGTTATTTGAACCCTTAATTTTTCAATATTGCTCAAATCCATGTCACCATTCACCTTCATGTTGCACCAAATATTGCTCACATATTTAGCTTTTGTGGTTTCTACATTTTTTTTATTGAGTGTAACCACATTAAAATTTATTTGTGATTGTTTGTTCACCACAACAATTTCTTTGTTGGTTTTCAAACTTTTTTCCTCATTTAGCGCTTTTTTTAAAGTTTCATTTTCTTCTCTCAAAGTGATTAATTCTTTTTCTTTCAAATCAATCATATCCATCATGTTGAGCGATATGTTTTCTTGATATGCCTCATATTCTGTCTTGATTCTTTTCAATTCCATTTGCATGTAATTCAATTGTTTTTGCAATTGAACTTGCTGATCAGTTGAAAGATTTTCTTTGTTTTCAAGTTGTTTCTTGATTTCTTCGATTTCGTTTTTAAGCTTTTTGGCTTGTTTCACCACAAAGGTATCTTTTGACATTTCAAGCACTTTGATGTCTTCATCAATGTTTTGAACGTGATTTAAGATAGTTTCTTGCTCGATTATGGCGATACTTTCTTTTTTATCGGGCTTGGCAATCATAAATATCAATCCAATTACCAAAAGTGCAATCACAACCCAATAAATAGATTCTCTTCTTCTTAGATTTTTTTCTGTTTCAGTAGCAATAGCCTTCTCTTTATCATTTTTTTTCTCTTTCATAATTTAGGTCACTTTTGGTTGAATTGTTTAAGTTTTATTTCTGTGAGTTTTCTTTTGGTATCTAAAGGGAAATCTCCTTTCATCATCCAATCATAATATGAAGGTTCTGTTTTCATTACATCCAACACTGGCTTATTGATATGTTTGCCGAAATTAAATACGGCAACACCGTTGGAATTCAACACAATTCTTCCTGCCAAATCTACATTGTTTGACATCGTGAGTTTGTGCAAAGCCTGCATATCATTGACAATAGGGATTTTCACTTCACCCGTTTTTTCATCTTTCACTTCTTTATTTTGATATTTAAGCACTTGACGATCTAAAATCTCTAATGTTGCCAATGTGTCTGCTTCTGCACTGTGAGCATCTATCAACTCTTTTTCACAATAGAATCTGTATGCAGCAGAAAGATTTCTAGGTTCCATCATGTGAAATATTTTCTGAACATCTACTAGATTTCTGTTTGATGTATCAAAATCTACATCTGCTCTAAGAAATTCTTCCACAAGCATTGGCACATCAAACTTCACTATGTTGAAACCTGCTAAGTCACAACCTTCTAAAAAAGCGAATAGCTTCTTGGCAATTTCCTTAAATTTTGGTTTATCTTGGACATCACGGTCATAAATTCCATGAATTTTACTTGATTCTTCAGGAATAGGCATTCCCGGATTCACTCTTTGTGTCCAAACTTCTTTTTGACCAGTGACTGAAACTTTTGCCAAACAAATTTCTATAATTCTGTCGTTCGCTATGTTAGTTCCCGTAGTTTCAAGATCAAACACAACTAATGGTTTTTTGAGGTTGAGATTCATTTTCTAATTTTTTGTGAATTCAAATGCAAGTTTTGTGAGGTCTAAGCCGTTGAAATTTCCGGAACTCATAAAGAGTAAAGCTTTATTTTCTGCTTTTATGCTTAATATATGATTGCTTAAAGACTCAATATCATTGAAAACTTTAATTTTTTTATTATTAAAACAAGACAAGATGTCTTGATTTTCCAGTATAGGCAATCCTTTGTGTTCAGAAGTTAGGGTTGTAAAACACTATTGCTTCATCTGCAAGATCAAGGCTATTTCTATATTGAGGTAAAAATGACATAGACAAACTACTATATGTATGGAGTTCATAAACCGCAATCACTTTCTTGTCGCTGTATTTTTTCTCAACTGCTTCAACCGTTGCTTTCAGTTTTGATGGGCTGTGTGCAAAATCTTTATATACAACAGTTTTAGGGGTTTCTGAAATTTTCTCTAATCTTCCCTTAGCTCCTGAAAATGTTGATATTGCATCCACAAATTCTTCCATTTCAACACCTAATCTTTGCACCACATGCCAAGCTGCTGAAAGGTTAAGCATGTTATGATCACCAAAGAAACTTACCTCTTTTGAATGCGCGCTGTCGCCAATTGTAGTAATGCCTTTTCTATTTTTGTTTGGAAATGCGACATATGAAATTTTATTAACATCAAACAAATCTGATTTCATAATTCTTTTGAGCTCTGAATCTTGTTCGCTGTAAATAACAGAACCCGCTCTTGGTGTTTGGAAAATCAATCGCTCAAATTGTTCAATATATTCTTTTTGAGTTGGAAAAACATTTGCATGATCCCATGAGATTCCCGTTACAACAGCTATGTGGTGATTATAATTTAAAAACTTAGGCTTATTGTCTAAACAAGAACTAAGGTATTCATCTCCTTCAATGATGACAAATGGCGAGTCTGTCAACTTCACCATTCTATCAAAACCTTCAATGCCCGCTCCTACCAAATAATCAAAGTCTTTATTGAGCCTTTTCAAAACATGCACAATCATTGAAGTGACCGTTGTTTTTCCGTGACTTCCGCAAATCACAATTCTCTGTTTATTTATGCAGTGTTGATAAATAAATTCAGGAAGAGAAAAAATGGGGATGTTTAGCTGTTGTGCTTTTGCCAGTTCAGGATTGTCAGATTTAGCATGCATTCCTAACACAATGCAATCTATTTCATTTGATATTTTTTCTGGAAACCAGCCTAATTTTTCGGGGCATATTCCTGCTGTCTTTAATCTTTCAGCTGATACTCCATATATTTCATCATCAGATCCTGTGATTTTGACACCTGAATCATGCAAAGTCAATGCTAAATTATGCATTGCACTTCCACCAATAGCTATAAAATGTATTTTTTTGGGCTTGACCAACATTCAAATAAAAAGCTTTATTTATGCGTACTATTTGAGCAAAAATAGTAAAATAGTTCAAACAAATGGCTATTGTGAAAATTTGTGTCTATTGTTTTGCTTGATAGTTATTCAAGAAACATCAAATAATCACTCCTAAACAATTAATTAAATAGTTATTGACTAATTCTTGAATACACTAAATTTAGAAGAGAAAAATCCTTGAACTTTATTTTCTTTTTTAAAATTGAACAATATTTAACAAAAAGATCAACCAACCCAATTATACTAAAAACTGTTTTTCTGTTTTAAAAAACCATTTCTTACTGTTATTTTTTATAAAAAATCTAAATCGCAAAAAGCAATTTAAAAAGCAAAGTTGCTACCAATTTCATTAATGATTTTACTATTCTTACACTTATACAAATCCAAATCTAAAATCAATACGACATGTATAAGAATAAACTACTGAGATGAATTATCTTTGGTTTGTTATGCTAAACTTAATAAAATAAACAAATTAAAACACCATTTATCAAATCATTTTTATAAATTTACTTAAAATTGAAATATAGACATGAAAACAAAAACTATTTATTTAGTCCTAGCCTATTTGATGATTTATCAAACTATGGCTCAAAAAATCACCGTTAGGGGTGACATGGTCACCAACTTGACTGCATTTGGGAATGAAAGATTTTTATTCGATGAACAAAACCTAAACCCAAAATCGCAACCGAGTGACAAAGCGACCAGTGAGCGATTCACAATCCAAGAGTCAAACGGTGCTATCAACCCGATTTTTCTTCCTATGGAAGTGGTCGTTGATTTTAAAAGATCTTTCAGCCTCACCGATGTTTATTTCTTTTTCTTGAATGGTTCATCAGATTCTATTTTCTTTTATTCCGGCACACCCAACAATTGGAGCAATACACCTTTTGTAGCCAAACCGACAACAGGATATAATGAATGGATTGCAACTGTTGTGAACGTGAACACACGATATGTAAAAATTGTGATGAAAAAAGCTACGCTTCATGTGAAAGAAGTTATTTTCTATGGAACGAGCACACAAACAGAAGCTGCAAACCCACCTGTGACAGGAACAGCACCCGCACCAAAATCTATGTGGGATTTTGCAGGTTCGAACATCTTTGAAGATGGATGGGAAGATTCGCTCTTGGCTGTTTCAGGAAGCCATAGAATTTATTATAACTTGAATTGGATTGATGAAGACCTGACAGCATTCCCTAATAACAAATACACTTTCGGAAAATTTAACAGTGCCACCAGAAATTTGGATAATTTTTTCGCCAATTGGAAACAAAAAAACATCCACTTGTTTTTGTGCTTGAAAGAAAATTCGCAGCGATATATCAATTCAACGGGTAATGCTCCAAAATCAAATTTGTGGAAACCCATTGCGCCTAATGCCAATCCGGCACTTCCTGCTTCTTATCTTGAACATGCCGATGCCTTTTATCAGGTGGCAGCAAGATATGGTTCAACAACCGTTCCTACAGGAAATTTGAGAGTGAACACTGCCATCTCTCCTGTGAGAACAGGTTTAAACACCATCAATTATATCGAAAATGGGAACGAAAACAACAAAGGATGGGAAGGTAGGGCGGCTTATTGGACACCTTATGAATATGCGGCAATGAGCAGTGCCGATTACGATGGTCATGAAAAAACGATGGGCGACAAAGTAGGCATCAAAAATGCAGACCCTAATATGAAGCTAGTGATGGCCGCAACGATTGCACCTGACACAGCTTATATCAAAGCAATGGCTCACTGGACAACTCATTTCAGAACTGACAAAAAATTCATTTGGGATGTGATCAATTTCCATCATTACAGCAACAGTGTTGGTGGTCAAATTGGTGATTTTAACTCAGGTGCTGTGACAGGTGTGACACCTGAAGCAGACAAATTATATGAAAAATTGAAAGAGTATGTTGCTTTTTGCAGAAAATATTGGCCTGAAAAGGAGATTTGGTGGTCAGAATTTGGGTATGATTTGCACCCATCATCCCCTCAAAGAGCTCCGGCAATTTCAGGGCAAACAGTTGAATTGACACAAGCTAATTTGATTGTGAGAAGCATATTGATTGCCGCAGCAGCCGGAATCGACAGGGTTCAACAATATATGCTTAGACATGCTAATTATTTAGCCACATCAGAAGGACTTTATAACACATGCGGTTTAGTGAACAATGGAAATTGGGATGGCACAAAAGTCGTTCCTCCTTCACCGCACATCAGTTGGTATCACATGTTCACCTTGAGAAATGCGCTGAGAAATTTCGTTTTCGATTCAGAAGTGAGCAGTGGAAATGCAAATGTGAAAAATTTCAAATTCGTCCATAAAACTTTGAGAGACAGTGTTGCTTTTGTGGTTTGGTGTCCTACTTCAAACAACACAACGGTTAATAATTTTGTGGTGAATGGTCAAAAAATTCAAGGCGCCAGATTGGTGACCCCTACCAACAACAGCAGAAGAGGAAATTCTACTAATTTGACTGTAAGCAATCAAAATGTTACAGTAAATGTTTCTGAAACACCAAGATATATACTGGCAAAAGTGGAAGGTCCAAACTCAATTTCAGATCCTTTATCAAGCCCCAAAGGACTATTGATTTATCCAAATCCTGTTGAAGATGAAATCAATTTCGAGTTGCCTTCTGAACAATGCCAGGTAAAAATCACTGATATGAAAGGAAGCACCATTATAGAGTTCTTTTCAGCATCGAGTTTTGCAAAAGTGCCAACTGAAATTTTGCAAAAAGGGATTTATTTGGTGAGTGTCCAAGAAAAAAATGGAATGAAACATTCTGCTAAAGTTGTGAAGTAAGTAGTATTTACTCAAACAAAAAAAGTCGGTTAAAGCCGACTTTTTTTGTTTTAATCAAAGCAAGCAAAAGAATAAATTGTGTAGTTAATGGATAAATTCAGCAATCAGATCAAAATGTAACAATAGTAGCAAATTAAGACCTCATGATTGAGCATTTTTGTGTTGTGAAATCAATATTTCATTTGCGCTTGTTGAACTTTAAAAATTAAGATAATGAAAATAGAGCAAATTTACACCGGGTGTTTGGCACAAGGAGCGTACTATATAAGTAGTGACGGAGAAGCAGCCATCATTGATCCATTGAGAGAAGTTCAACCTTATCTTGATAGACTTCAAAAAGACAGTAACATATTAAAATATATTTTCGAGACTCATTTTCATGCTGACTTTGTGAGCGGACATGTTGATTTGAGCGAGAAAACCGGTGCGCCAATTGTTTATGGACCAAATGCTGTTTGTGATTTCAACTGTGTGAGTGCTCAGGATGGGGATATCTTCGAAATCGGAAAAATCAAAATAAAAGTTTTGCACACACCCGGTCACACTATGGAGTCAACTTGTTTTTTATTGTTGGACGAAAATGGAAAAGAGCATTCCATCTTCACCGGTGATACCTTATTCATTGGTGATGTAGGAAGACCCGACTTGGCTCAAAAAGCAGCCAACTTAACTCAAGAAGAACTGGCTGCAAAGTTGTTTCATTCTTTAAGAGATAAAGTGATGACGCTTCCTGATGAAGTGGTGGTTTATCCGGGTCATGGTGCGGGAAGTGCTTGTGGTAAAAACATGAGTAAAGAAACCGTTTCAACCATAGGTGAACAAAAAGAAAAGAACTATGCCTTGAGAAGTGATATGACAGAAAGCGAGTTTGTCAAAGAAGTCACAGACGGTTTATTGCCCCCTCCCGGATATTTTGGTTTCAATGTGAGCATGAACAAAAAAGGCTATGTAAGCTTTGATGTCGTACTCAACAATGGCATGAGAGCTCTTTCTGCAGAGGAGTTTGAGGCGGTTGCAGAAGAGACTGATTGTTTGATTCTTGACACTAGAAACAACAGTGACTTTTCTAAAGGTTTTATTCCAAATTCAATCAACATTGGCTTGAATGGTGATTTTGCACCATGGGTTGGCGCAATGGTGGTTGACGTTAACCAAAAGATTTTGTTGGTGACTGAAATCGGAAAAGAGGAAGAAGCTGTCACTAGATTGAGCAGGGTTGGATTTGATAACATTTTAGGTCATCTCAAAAATGGTTTTGAAACTTGGAAGGTTTCAGGAAGAGAAGTTGACCAAGTGAACAGGATTTCAGCAAATGAATTTGCAAAAAGGCTGAAACTTGGAAATGAT
>JBDNDT010000130.1:0-7130 GCA_046718985.1 Cytophagales bacterium | reverse complement strand
AAAGAAAATATGCCGCTCAGGATTTGGGCATTTCAGAGCGAACTCTATACAGGAAAATTAAAGAACTGGGGCTGGAAGAGTAAAAACATTGGTTAATTTGGTTTGTCTTCTTCTTATTGCAAAGCTCTGAGTTGGTTGCAACCCTAAAGAACAAACGACAATGCTAAAAGCAATAAACAAACTGACGACATAAAAGCCTGCTTACATTGGCACATTAGCTTTTGCTCTGAAAAACAAGCCAAGCCTTCGGCAAATTCCAAAGAGCCAATTTTCCCACCGCACTTATTAACCCAACTTGCGCAAAACATCCAAAATAAGTGCTCAAAAAATTTTTTTCTTGTTTTTTTGAGGATTTTAAATCCCAAAAACACTTTGTATTGATTACATGTATTTGCTAACATATTGATTTTCATATATAGGTTTGTTTCGTAAAAGGGTTTGTAGTACTCAGTGGAGTTGATTCTTTGGTCGGTCTGGCAGTAGCTTTGTGGCATATATTTCAAGAGCGTTTGCAGGATAAACCCAACAACAAAAAAACTGTACAGAAAAGCCAATGCACTGACCTAAACTTGGCTGTAGTGGGTGTCTGTTCCATCTCACAACTAACAGACAAGAAGGGCAAAAGAGCCAAAAGACACCGTTCTGTAGTTTTATTTTTCATTGAACGAATAATCCCGGTTTACTTTCCTTGTAAAAGTTTTGTTTATCAAGACTTGTTCAAGTCACTAATCTTCTTTTTGAGTGTAGAAATTTCGCTTTGAAGTCTGTCACAAAAGATGCTCAGTTCTGATTTTTGCAACAAATGTTGAAGGTGCTTATGATAAGTGTTGGATTTGGGAAACATAGGTCTATGATTGATGCCTAACATGATTTCATCTTTGAAATTTTGCCATTGAATTTCAACTTCATCAAACAAACAAGGTTTTATTCTCTCCCAAACATAATTCACCGCCTTTTCATTGGGATGAATCAAATCTTCTTCAAAATGTTGATAATCTCTAAGTTCGTCATTGATCATCTCAAAAACAGGCAAATAATATATTTTGTGGTCTGCTTTGTGAAGTTGATAAATAGCATCTGTTAGCCTTCCTTTGCTGACATTGTTTTCCCATAATCCATCTTTTTTATGCCTCACCGGACTCACTGTGAAAATCAATTCAAGATTTGTGTTTTTTTCTCGAAGGCAATCAATCACCGCATTCAAGGCGTCTATGATTTCTTTGGTGCTGAGCAATCTTTTTTGAAACAAAGCTGAGGGCTGTTTGTGGCAATTAGAGACTACTTGTTTATTTTCAAGCATCTCATAAACCCACGCTGTTCCCAATGTGATAAAAAGATGAGTACCTGAATCGATTTGTTCAATAAACTTTTTACAAATTTCATTGAGTTTTTGGGTAAACCCCTCAACCGATTCACCATGAACAGTGCTATGACATTCATAAGCAAGAATGTAACCATCATGTTCTATAAAATGAGGTTTTTCTTTTTGAAGAAGTGCATGTTCGACCAACCATTGAATAGAAACTGGGTTGAACACCGTGCCAAAAGGGTTTATCAACACCCCATAACCGTAATTTTGAAATTTACTGCCTATTTCATCAGAGAAACAAGAACCTATTGTAGTAATCTTGGAGTGATAGTTGATTTTATTTGATAGTTGTAACGATCCTAAATCAACATAAGTTTTCTCAAGGTTCATGGTTTGAGCAACTTGAAAGTGTAATAGTTTTCATCAGTTTGCATGGTCACAACAAAAACACCTCTTGAATAAATGCCAAGGTCAGTTGTTGTTAAAACTCCCTTTTCAGTGATTAAGCGTTTGTTATTATTAATTTGTTGTCCATAAACATCATAAACATTTATGTCAGCTATGCTGGGATGTGTGGACTCATAAGTGATATAAGGTTGTTGAAATTCATCGTAACTGACTTTAACACCTTGGTTAACAAAATCTAATTTGATTTTTTCTATGTTTACTGTTTGGTTCGTTGACACATTTTGTATCATTATTTTCCTGAAACCATTCAACTTAGGAATGGGAATCAGCACCCTGAAATGGTGAGATGATATTCTGAACATTCTTGCCCCAACAAATAAATTGCTTCTCCAATCAAGAATGGAGACTCTCCTCCAATTATCAGAACATCCTTTTTCAGACAGAAAAATATTCAAAATTGGCGATTGATTGGTGAATACTTCCAAGTCAAGATAAAGCGGTTCATTTGTTGTGTGTTTAAACATGTTTGAAACCAAACTATTGGTGTCAGAAAAGTCTAGGGAAAGATTGTTGGTGAAGGGATTGGTTTTCAAGACGTGTGCATTAGCATTGCTCCACATGCTTTCTGAAAGTTGACCATTATTTAAGTGATCTGAGAACGGCAATTCGAAAGAAGCCGGCAAATTTTCATTGCAAAGCCCGCTATTGAGGATTTTTTTTCTTCTTTCATTCACCTCTAACACTGTTTTCATTCTGGAGACTTGATCTTTGGTGAAAAGGTTCATGCAGGCATCAGGTGTGTAATCCATGTAATTTTCCCTCATCACTCTCACAGCAGTTCCCGTGCAAAAAGAGTTTCTGAAAACACAAGTGGTGAGGGGTCCTTCTGTTGCGGGTGTGTCATCACAGAAATCATCACCACAGACACAACCAATTTGGTTTGAACAAGAGGTGTTTCCCCAAGTGTGAAAAAGACCCAACCAATGTCCAATTTCATGGGTTGCGGTTCTGCCTCTGTTATAAGTTTGTTTTAAGTTGAATATTAAACCACCTTGGTTTCTCCCGAAAGCCGTGGTTTGAATTACAATTCCATCAAGATTATTGTCTTCTGCGTTTGAAATGTTGAGTTGTGGAATGAAGGGAAAAGTGGCATAACCTACAAAACCTATCAGGTCGCAAACCCAAATGTTAAGATATTGGTCTGTGGGCCAAATGTTGAATGATTTTATTAAAGCATCATCCTCAAGACCGAAACCCACGTTTTGTCCGAAATTGTTCCTTTTAACAGCAGTTTGTCGGGTGATTCCATTGGTGAATTCACAATTGGGGTCAATTTTAGCTAAACAAAATCTTATGTTGATTCTTCCGGCGACTGCATTATATTCTTCGGGTGAGTTTAAGGTATCAGCATTTATTCTATTAAAATCTTCATTAAGCACGTCAATTTGAGAAAAAATCTGCTCATCACGAATGTTCCATCCTTGGCCATAAGGTTCCCCTTTGTGTAGCACATGCACAACAACAGGAATCGTATAAGTTATAGATTTGTTTTCTTGTTGCTCAATTTTAGCCATTCTCACGGCTTTGTCTATGATTCTGTTGGTATGATTTAGTTTTTCGACAACATCAGTTTGAGAAGAAAGATAAATGTCATGTCCACATCTAGAATCAAAATCTTGGCAAAGTGCCTCAAAGAAAAAGAGTGTGCAAAAGAAAGAAAACCGTAAAGCAAGCTTCTTCATCAAGCGGTTACATATTTTTTAACATCATCAGAGGTGATGGTCTCGCCACTGAGAATGATGAGTCTTTCCACCACATTTCTTAGTTCCCTAATGTTTCCTGACCATTCAAAGCCTTTTAAAACGTCAAGCGCATTTTTATCGATTTTTTTGACTTTTGACCTATAATCGTTTGCCAATTGTTCTAAAAAATGATTCACCAACAAGGGTATGTCCTCTTTTCTGTCTTTCAAGGCTGGAACGTGAATTAGAATCACCCCTAGACGATGGTACAAATCTTCTCTGAAACGATTTTCTGCAATTTCTTTTTTGAGGTCTTTGTTTGTCGCGGCAACCACTCTGCAATCCACAGAAATGTCTTTTTCTCCACCCACTCTGGTGATTTTCCTTTCTTGAAGTGCTCTCAACACTTTGGCTTGAGCAGATAGACTCATGTCACCAATCTCATCCAAAAACAATGTTCCGCCCACGGCTTGCTCAAACTTTCCGATTTTTTGTTTCACGGCTGATGTGAATGCCCCTTTTTCATGACCGAAAAGCTCACTTTCAATCAATTCAGAGGGAATTGCTGCGCAGTTCACTTCCACGAAGGGTCCTTTACATCTTTCGCTTTTTTCATGCAATTGTTTGGCTACTAATTCTTTTCCTGAACCATTTGGTCCTGTGATCAAGACCCTTGCCTCAGTGTTTGCCACTTTGTCGATGGTTTCTTTCACATGGTTGATTGATGTTGACTCGCCCACAATGGTGATTTGTCCATTAATCTTTTGTTTTAAGACCTTTGTTTCGACCACCAAGTTCGATTTTTCTAAAGCGTTTCTCACTGTCAACAAAAGCCTGTTGAGGTCTAAAGGTTTTTGAATGAAATCAAAAGCTCCTTTTTTGGTTGCTTCAACAGCAGCTTCAATGCTTCCATGAGCTGAAATCATCACCACTTGTGGTGGATTGCTAAGTTCTTTCAATTTTTGCAACATTTCCATTCCGTCCATTTTCGGCATTTTGATGTCACAAAGCACCAAGTCGAAAGATTCAGATTCTATTTTTGAAAAGCCTTCTTCGCCGTCTTTTGCCTCTTGAACATGATGCTTTTCATATTCCAAGATTTCTTTCAGTGAACTTCTGATGCTTTTCTCATCATCAACGATTAAGATATTTGCCATAACTAGTTTTTTAGGATATCTTGATATTTATCTGTGTTTGTGGGATCCAGCTCTCTGAGAATATCAAAAGCTTTTTGCTTGGTGTCTTGAGGTGCTTTTGAGAAAATACCAACCAGTTCTCTGTCTTTAGTGTTAAAAAAGCTCCTCATAATTAGTGTACCGGGTTTCACCATGTTTACTTTTTTCAACTCTTCCAGCACTGAAAAGATTTTCTTCACCGGTTCTTCTTGGTTTTCAGCCATCAAATCAAGGGCTTTTCTGTGATAGATATACACACTTTCTCTGAAAGCTTTCAATTGAGGGCTTTGCAAGTTTTCAATCAACCAATATCTGGCGTTGAAACCGTCATTGGCTCTCCAACCTTTTTCATTGGATGAGCTTGCATTGTTGAGAATTTGAAAGGCTTTGTCAAAATAAATGGTGCCACCTAACATCGAGAAACTGTCATAATCCATCCCCAAACAAAGATAAAGATAATATGCTATCAGTGACGTGAGATTGGAAGTGAAAGCATTTTCATTGAAAATGAGGGGTTGAGATTGGACATATTCAAATTCCCAATCTTTGTCTATAAAACTGAAAAGATTGCTTTCATAAGAGCTTCCATAAATAGGTCTTGCAGTGGTGACTTGAACATTTGCTTTGAACCTTGTCAATGAAACTGCATCCGTCAAACCGATGATGATATTAAGTTTGATTCTTTCATTTTGTTGAAAATTATGATTGGTCCATTTAGTGGTGTTGATGAACGTACTGAGGTTGTTCTGCATGTCGTTGATAATTGTTTTATCAACATAAGACTGGTTTGAAGTGCTTGCCAATTGATCGGTATTCACAATCACGGTGGCTTCAAATTCTTGGGCAATTGTTGAGTTGGGCAAGAGACCTGTCAACAAAACAACACAAGAAAAAAAGATTGAAAATTTCGGACTCATGATGTGGATTTTTATTAGGCGTTTGGTTTCACATTGTCTGCTACATAATCAACGATAATTTTGGCAATTTCTGATTTTTGTTGCAATTCAGACTCAAGCACAAAACCATTATGGTCAAAAATAGTGATTTTGTTGGTGTCAAATGCAAAACCTGCACCTTTGGTTTTCAGAGAGTTAAGCACAACAGCGTCAAAATTTTTATTTTTCAGCTTTTTCACTGCATTTTGGATTTCGTCGTTGGTTTCAAGTGCAAAACCCAAAGCGAATTGAGATTTTCTTTTTTTATGGCATATGGTTGAAGCTATGTCAGGGTTTTTTTTCAACTTAATCACCATGTCATCATCGTTTTTCTTGATTTTTGTTTCGCTATACTCAACAGGAGTGTAATCGGCAACAGCTGCTGAAAAAACAAAAATATCGGTTTCGTTAACGTGCATCAAACATGCATCCAACATTTCTTGTGCTGATTTGACGGGCATAATCTTGAAGATGTTTTTAGAAACATGTAATTGCGTCGGTCCGCTCACTAAAGTCACTTCTGCACCTCTGAGAGAAAACTCTTCGGCTATGGCATAGCCCATTTTTCCTGATGAATGATTGGAAATAAAACGAACCGGATCAATGGCCTCTTGCGTGGGTCCGGCAGTGATAAGCACTTTTTTCCCTTTCAAATCTTGTTTTGTTTCAAAAAAAGATACAATTGTTTCAAAAACCTCTTCCGGTTCTTTCAACCTGCCTTTTCCTTCTAAACCACTTGCCAAGACACCTTCATTGGGTTCTAAGATATGATTGCCAAACGAAGAGAGTATTTTCAAATTTTGCTGGGTGCTTGGGTGTGTAAACATATCCAAATCCATAGCCGGACAAATCAACACCGGACATCGTGCTGAAAGATAAACTGCCATCATCAAATTGTCACACAAACCCATAGCCATTTTGGCTATGGAATTTGCCGATGCCGGATAAATAATCATCATATCAGCCCAAAGTCCCATCTCAACATGATTGTTCCATTCGCCATCTTCGCTCATTTCAACCAACACTTTTCTTTCTGAGAGGGCAGAAAAGGTGAGCATAGAAACAAATTCTAATGCTTTGTGTGTGAGAATCACCTGCACTTCAGCATTTGCTTTTTTGAGCAATCTCAGCAACAAAACGGCTTTGAAAGCGGCAATGCCTCCAGAAACAGCCAATATAATTTTTTTTTCTTTCAACTCCATTTGCGACATGTGCCTTTTATTTGCGTTTAAATCAGTGTTTTTTCACTTTGAAGCTGCCATTTTTTTTATAATATTTCCAAACGCCTTTTCTTTCTCCATTCACATATTCACCTTCTGCTTCAATTTTTCCGGTTTCTTCATCAAAAATTTTGAAATAACCATGTTCTTTTCCCATGTCATAAGAGCAGTCTTGGTAAAGGATTCCTTTTTCAGAATAGAAAAACCATTTTCCATGAGGTTCGCCTTGGTGATAATTTCCCTTTCATTTGAGTTCTCCATTTTCATGATAAAAAAGCCATTCACCTTGATAAAGACCCATTTTCATTTCTCCGATTTTTGCTATTTTTCCATTGGGATGA
>JBDNDT010000013.1:0-14870 GCA_046718985.1 Cytophagales bacterium | reverse complement strand
TCAAAGACGGTGAAGAAAAAGTAGTTCTCATCGAGGTTCAGAAAGCAAAAGTATTGTCAGACATAGGAAGATTCAGAAGATACCTCGCTTCGCAGTATAACGACAGCAAAAACCTGAGAGAAACAGCCGGCAAAGAAATTGTAGGTTTGCCCATCATCAGCATTTATTTTTTGGGCTATAATCTAGGTCCTTTCATGAACTCACCCATCATCAATGTGATGAGAACATGCATTGACAATTACAGCCAAGAAGAGCTTCCCGATTCAGACCCATTCATCGAAAGCCTCACCCATGATTGTGTGGTGGTGCAAGTGCCGCTGTTGAAAAAGTTCAGAAGAAACAAGTTAGAGAAGTTGTTGAGCATTTTTTCATCCTTAGACAAAACCAGTCAGGAGTTTGACCATGAGGATTTCCCTGTTGAATATCGCCATATTCTAAATCGCCTTTCAGAAATGATGATAGATGAAGTGTTGAAAGAATCGTTAATATCTGAGAAAGAATATGTAGAACAGTATTTCAAAAAACTCGAAGCCTCAGAAAAAGCATTGTCAGAGGCAATTGAAGAAGCATCAGAAGAAAGAAGGCAGAAAGAGGAAGAGAGAAGGTTGAAACAAAAAGCCGAGGAAAGAGAAGCTGAAGAAAGAAAACAGAAAGAGGAAGAAAGAAGGCAAAAGGAAGAAGAAAGAAGGCAGAAAGAGGAAGAAAGAAAACAAAAGGAACAGGCAAAATCAATCAATAGGATTATGATTTCTAAGATGCAAAGCTTGGGAATGAGTCTCGAAGAAATTGCCAAAGAAATCAATCTGACTGTTGAGGAATTGAAAGAGTTGTTGAAATAGTATTATAATTTTGAACTCATGTTGGTGGTTTGCCACCATGTCAAATGTTGAATTCGATAACATAATCAAGGGTTGAATGTCGCTCCTACGGAGCTTATCCTCATATATCGCTTTCCGATTTCAATTAGTATGTCATCCCTACGGGATTTTCTATTTGAATTTTTTTTTTAAAAAATCACAAAAACACCGTATGTGCGAAATATCAATAATTCCCAAAAAAGCTCCGCTAGGAGCGACATGTTCATAGAATCTGAAAATGACCTCGAAAATCTCAATGAACCCCGCGTGAGGGATGGGAACCACGGCCTGATAAGGCCGGTGCAAAGCGTAGCGACGCACCGAGCGTCAGCGAGTGGTGGACAGCCCGACCCGATAGGGGCACGCCCAAAAAAATAAAAGAATAAAATCGTTCAAACCCTTGTCTGTCTTTTCAACATTGAACAATGTGACTGATTCTTCTATTAGAGATTAAACACAAGGACGGAAACAACCCTAAAAATGTCGCTAGAGTACAGTTTTCAATGTTAATTTATTGTTAATTCTTCATGTACTGTTTTTATACAGATTGCTTTTGGTATTTTTACAGCATTTAGACTAAGTTTGCACAATTTTGTCAGACAGTCTGAGCAAGCAAGATTTTAAACATTATAATAACAGCCCAAAAATGCCCAAGGATAACAGCATCAAATCGGTTTTGATAATTGGTAGTGGCCCGATCGTGATCGGACAAGCCTGTGAGTTTGATTATTCAGGTTCGCAAGCCGCCCGTTCTTTGAGAGAAGAAGGAATTGAAGTGGTGTTGATCAACTCAAACCCCGCCACCATAATGACCGACCCGGTGACGGCAGACCATGTCTATCTGAAACCCCTAGAAAAGAAATCTATCATTGAAATTCTTGAAAAACACAAAGAAATTGATGCCGTTCTTCCCACTATGGGCGGACAAACGGCGCTGAATCTTGCCATTGATTGCGAAAAAGCCGGCGTGTGGAAAAAATATGGCATCAGGGTGATTGGTGTTGATTTCCATGCCATAGAAACGACTGAAGATCGTGAGAAATTCCGCCTCAAAATGTTGGAACTCAACGTGGGCGTGTGCAAAGGCCGCACGGCTCGCTCTTTCTTGGAAGGCAAGCAAATTGCTCAGGAAATCGGTTTTCCATTGGTTATTAGACCTTCATATACCTTAGGCGGAACCGGCGGCGGCTTTGTGAATGATGCTGAGCTGTTTGACGAAGCACTCAACAAGGGCTTGAACGCCTCTCCTATTCACGAGGTGTTGGTTGAGCAGTCTATCATGGGCTGGAAAGAATATGAATTGGAATTGTTGCGCGATTCCATTGGCAATGTTATCATCATTTGCTCGATTGAGAATTTTGACCCTATGGGCATACATACGGGCGATTCACACGGTAGCTCCTGCGCAAACACTCTCTGACACCGCTTATCAAAACATGCGGAACATGGCCATCAAAATGATGAATGGCATTGGTCAGTTTGCAGGTGGATGTAACGTGCAATTCTCTCTTCACCCCGAAACGGAAGAAATCATAGGTATAGAAATTAATCCAAGAGTATCGCGCTCTTCAGCTTTGGCATCTAAGGCAACTGGCTACCCTATTGCCAAAATTGCCGCCAAATTGGCGATTGGTTATAACCTAGACGAACTCAAAAACCCTATCACAGGCACCACCAGTGCTTATTTTGAGCCTTCGTTGGATTATGTGATTGTGAAAATACCCCGTTGGAATTTCGATAAGTTCAAAGGTGCTGACCGCACTTTGGGCTTGCAAATGAAATCAGTGGGCGAAACCATGGGCATTGGGCGTACTTTTCAAGAAGCTTTGCAGAAGGCTGCTCAGTCTTTGGAAATCAAAAGAAATGGCTTGGGTGCTGACGGAAGAGAGACCACAGACCAAGAAAAAATCACTAAAAGTCTCAAAAACCCAAGCTGGGACAGGTTATTCCACATTTATGATGCCTTCAAAATTGGCATGTCGCTGAAAAACATTCAGCAACTCACCAAAATTGACCGTTGGTTTTTGCATCAAATAGAAGATTTGGTGAGGCTGGACAAGGAAATGTCGAAACACAGCATCCAAACCCTCAGCAAAGAGTTGCTTTTGGAAGCCAAACAAAAAGGATTTGCTGACAGGCAGATTGCCCACATCATCCGTTGCCTGGAAAGTGAGGTGTTCAACAAGAGAATTGAACTCGGGATAAAGCGTGTGTACAAAATGGTGGACACCTGCGCGGCAGAGTTCGAAGCCAGAACGGCTTATTATTACTCGACTTTCGACGGGGAAAACGAATCGAAGGTGACCGACAAAAAGAAAGTAGTGGTGTTGGGCTCAGGGCCTAACCGCATTGGGCAAGGCATTGAGTTCGACTACTCTTGTGTACATGGTGTGTTGGCCTCAAAAGAATGCGGCTATGAAACCATCATGATCAATTGCAACCCCGAAACGGTTTCTACTGACCCTGATATTTCTGACAAGCTTTATTTTGAACCTGTGTTCTGGGAGCATGTTTATGAGATTGTTATGCTTGAAAAGCCTGTGGGCGTGATTGTGCAGCTGGGCGGACAGACGGCCTTGAAAATGGCTGAAAAACTGGAACGCTATGGCATCAAAATCATCGGCACTGATTTCAAATCGTTGGATTTGGCAGAAGACCGTGGCAGTTTCTCGACTTTGTTGAAAGAAAACGACATCCCCTACCCCAAATTTGCGACCATCAAAGATGCCGAAGAGGCTGTGGAGCTTTCGAAAGAATTGGGCTTTCCGCTGTTGGTGAGGCCTTCGTATGTGTTGGGCGGGCAAAGCATGAAAATCGTGATTAACGAAGACGAGCTTGAGCAGCATGTGGTGAAGCTCTTAAACGATATCCCTGACAACAAGGTCTTGATTGACCATTTCTTGGAAGGTGCCATTGAAGCGGAAGCGGATGCGATTTGTGATGGTGAAGATGTGTATATCATCGGCATCATGGAACATATCGAGCCGGCGGGCATCCACTCAGGCGATTCCAACGCTGTGTTGCCACCTTTCAACTTGGGGCCTTTAGAGATCCGCCAAATTGAGGAAATCACCCGCAAAGTGGCCATCGCGCTCAACACCGTGGGATTGATCAACATTCAGTTTGCGATAAAAAATGAGGTGGTGTATGTGATTGAGGCCAACCCTAGGGCATCGAGAACAGTGCCGTTCATTTGCAAGGCCTATCAAGAGCCGTATGTGAACTATGCCACGAAGGTGATGTTGGGCGAGAAGAAAGTGAAAGACTTTGCTTTCAACCCCAAGAAAGAAGGCTATGCCATCAAGTTACCGGTGTTTTCGTTCAACAAATTCCCGAATGTGAACAAAGAACTCGGCCCTGAGATGAAATCAACCGGCGAAGCCATCTATTTTATAGATGATCTATTTGACGACTATTTCTTGAAGATTTACTCAGAGAGGAATTTGTATTTGAGTAGGTAGGTTGGAATTTGAATTATTATTTTGAAAAGCCCCGAGTGGGGCTTTTTTTGAAGAAGTGATTAACTTATAATTATGCCTATTTATAAATTAGCTAATTTACGAAAGTACACTTATTAACAGTTAGAAATAATAAGTCCTATAAAATTATATTGTCAATCTAAAGCTATAAAATTAAAAATGAAAAACACATTTTTAACATTTGTATTCTTAACATCTGTTTTAACAACGATAGCACAAAATTCTTACAAATCCTATGATGGAAGAGAGTTCCATGTTGGAGATACAATCCTAATTGGTATTGGCTCGGGTATCAACGGAAATCTTGAAAGCATATACTTAGACCCAAATAACAAAACATTAAAATATCCAAACACATTTGCAACGATAAAAAAGATTTTTCCTAACAATGAAAATGCAATATTTAGGATTAAAATCAAAAACAATCCAATACCTTAAAATTTAGATATAAACACTGCGATTTCAAGAAATGAAATCATATTAAACTGGAAGGATTTCAAATTAAACAATTGGTTGAAAACTCAAAATTCATTTCATTTTTCTGATACAGTTGCTTTTCTATATCACATTAAACATTCAAAAGATTCGATTTCAAAGTTTGCAAGAGAATATGCTTACCTATACAATTCTGATAAATTTCAAAAATCAAAACAAGATGAGTTTGATTTCTATAAATTGTTAAAAGACTCAAAGAATATTATACAAAAGAGAGTGCATGAAATAGACACTAACAAAAATACCCAAAAGGGTAAACGCCTAATGCCAACTATTTGAATTTTTAAATAAACACAGCACTTTATCAATATCCGACCCTTTTGAGGTCGGATATGATTAATTAACGACAGCGACAATGCATATAAACTTAAGAACTTCTCGAATCCAAAAGAGAAACCTCAAAACAAATCACTAGGATTGATTAACAAGAATTCTTCCCAAGGCATCCCACCTTTACCAACCAAGTAGATTTTATCAGGTTTCACATGTGTAGCAAAGGCTTTTGTTCTGACAGTTCTTATTGATTTTCCGCTTTTCACTTCAATTCCTATCACTTTGTTGTTTTTCAGCAAAACGAAATCCATTTCATCGCTCTTATCACGCCAATAGAACAACTTCATCTTCCCTACTTTAGTAGCACGAATGGGAAGGTTCCCAACCGCAGATTCAACATGCCTACCCCAAAGAGCAGGGTCTGCCAATGTGCTTGCAAAATTACTGCCAGAGTAACAAGAGTGATAAGCCGTGTTTTGAACTTGCCACTTGGGGATGGATGCCCTTTGTCTTGCCTTGTCAACACTGAATTTATCAAGACCTGAAAGCATTCCGGCATCATCAAGCAACTCAACGTAATGCGAGAGCGTTGTGCTGTTTCCGGCATCTTGCAACTGTCCCATAATTTTGGTGATAGACAGAATTTGTCCTGAATAGCGCTGCCCAACTCGAAAAGCCTTTTAAGCAAAGCCGGTTTGTCAACGCGACTTAACATCAAAATATCCTTAGAGATGGTGGTTTCTGCCAACGAATCAATAACATAGCTTTTCCACCGTTCTTCATCATTTGCGAAAATAGCAGTGCCCGGATAACCGCCAAACCAAACATATTGCTCAGTGGTGTATCCGAAAGCTTCTCTCATTTCTTTCAATGTCCAGTGCGACATATATAAAGTTTCAAACCTTCCACTCAGTGATTCTGTTAAACCTTGTTGCAAAAGGAGTCTCGCTGAACCCAACAAAATAACCTTAATGTTGAGTTGCTCAAAAGTATCTGAATCCCAATTAGCCTTCACTATCTCTGCCCAGTTTTCGATTTTTTGAATTTCGTCAATCACCAAGAGAGCTTCTTGGGCGTTTTCAGCTTTCAACTTTTGCCTGATAGTTTGCCACTGCAAGTCAATCCAATTGTGACTTCCGCTTGGCACCCCGTCTGCCGCAACGAAATGATAGGGCATTGATTTCAAAGAAGACAATAACTGCCTAACGACTGTGGTTTTACCCACTTGTCGAGGACCGAAAATCACCTGTATAAAATGCCTTGGCTCTAATAATCTTTTCTTAACCAGTGATAATTCTTCTTTAATATAGTCCATATGTCACAATTTAGAATGCAAATTTACTAAATATATTGAGTTATTTTACTAGTCTTATTGAGTAAAATAATATTACAAAAGCTATCAATCTGATTTTCTTGGTTTTATATGTAATAATTAAATATGCCATATCAAAAAACGCCACAATAAGATAGGGTTCGAAACAGAATCGTTGAGAATATTAAATGAAATAAAACGATATATATAATTGATTATCGATACAACTTGCTCAATATACTGAGTTATTTTACTAGTTATAGCTTTTAAAATAAATTCAACCACATAAACATCTGATTATCAATACAAAATACATTTTACTCAATAAGATGAGTTATTTTACTAGATAAAAATCTCAAAATAAAATTAAACAAGTAAACAACTGATTATCAATACTAAATACCATTTACTCAATATACTGAGTTATTTTACTAGATTAAACTCTCAAAATAAAAACAAACAGTTAAATAACTGATTATCAATACTAAATACCATTTACTCAATATACTGAGTTATTTTACTAGATTAAACTCTCAAAGTAAAAACAAACAGTCAAATAACTGATTATCAATACTAAATACCATTTACTCAATATACTGAGTTATTTTACTAGATTAAACTCTCAAAATAAAACTAAACAGGTTAATGACTGATTATCAATACTAAATACAGTTTACTCAATATACTGAGTTATTTTACTAGATTAAACTCTCAAAATAAAATTAAACAGGTAAATGACTGATTATCAATACTAAATACCATTTACTCAATATATTGAGTAAATTTACTAGTTTGACTGAGCAAAAAGTAAATAAACATCAAACTCATATAATTTTAAAAACACATTGATAAGTGTAATTTCATTAAAAGTATTTTGAAAAATATTTAAACATGATTTACATTAAAAGTAAACCACATCAAAACAAACCCAAATACGGCTTCATCTTCATAACAAAATGTTGCTTTTCTGCATTGATGCCTATAAAACAAAAACCACTGCAAAACAAGTCTATTGAGTAAGTAATCTTTTTATGCTTAACGATTTCATCCCAAGCTTTTTTCATTTCTTCACTCCAATAAATATCATCGAATACTAAAATGGCATTTTCAGAAAGCTTGGGCAAAACCATATTAAAATATTTTTTAGTAGCTTCATAAGTATGATTCCCATCGAAATAAACAAAATCAACCGAACTGATTCCATCCAAACTTCTTGCTAAAGTTTCATCGAACAAACCATGAACAGCAACTACCTTTTTCAAAGGTGATTGAAGGCGACAAAGCTGAAGGGCATGTTCTAACACTTGCTTATTTCCATCAAACAGATAAAGTTCGCCGTTTTGAGGCATAGCCTTCACGAGGTATTGAGAACTTAAACCAAGAGAACAACCAATTTCTAATATGCTTTTGGGTTGAAATTTATCAACAGTCTTATAAAGCAATTCTCTAACTGTCTTAGAGCTTGAGCTTGCTTTGGCAATTTGGCATATCTGTTTTGTAGATTTTCCTTTCTTTTTAGCGCCCAACTCTTCGAATTCAATCCAATCCTTATTCTTAAAAACTAAATCGCTTTGACTCTCTAAACTTTCAAAATCAAAAAAATATTTTTCATGTTCGACACATTGCTCATACCAGTCATAAACAAACGGTGAATGTAAGCCATGCAAATCATGCGCAGACTTGAAATGATTGATGAACGAAGAGAACCTAAACCAAAAATCTTTAACCATTAATCAGAATTGCGCAATCACCGATTCTCCCCCCTTGGTGATGTCTCCTATTTTAACATTCACTTTTGCATCTAAAGGAAGAAAAATATCTACTCTCGATCCAAACTTGATAAAACCAAATTCTTCACCTTGTTTTACTTTTTGCTGCTCTTTCACATACCAAACAATTCTTCTTGCTAATGCACCGGCAATCTGACGATAAAGCACTTCTACCCCATTTTCTTTTTTAACCACACAAGTGGTTCTTTCATTTTCAGTGCTTGATTTTGGATGCCAAGCAACCAGATATTTCCCCGGATGATATTTGAAATAAGAAATGATTCCTGAACAAGGATTTCTGTTCACATGAACATTAAAGGGTGACATAAAAATAGATATTTGCAATCTTTTGTCCTTTAAATATTCGTCTTCGAAAACCTCTTCAATCACCACAACTCTTCCATCAGCCGGGGCAATAACATCATTTTCATTTAAAATGGTTTTTCTTTTTGGATTTCTAAAAAACTGAAGCACGATATACATTAGTGCTAATGACAACATCAACGCTAGGATATGCAACCATTGCAACTGTGGTGCAGCCCATCTGGGAATGGCATTCACTAACAAACAGAACATGCCTGCGAGAGATATGGTAGGTATTCCTTCTTTATGTATATACATGTGAGGTGTTTAAGTTTTAAAACTTGAAAATTTGCAGAAAAGTTATCACAAATGGTGATGCCAGCAACAATCCATCAAAACGATCTAAGAATCCGCCATGGCCTGGAATTGCAGAACCTGAATCCTTAATCTCCAAACTCCTTTTGAATGACGATTCAACTAAATCCCCATAAATCCCGGAAACCACAATAATCACAGACAAGCATGGCCATTGCCATGATTTCAAATCAGTGAAATAGATTGAAAGAACCCACGATGTCAACAAAGATAAAAGCCCGCCTCCTATCGCTCCTTCCCAAGTTTTTCCGGGAGAAACTCTCGGAAACAACTTGTGCTTCCCTAATTTTCTACCTGCAAAATAAGCGCCTGTGTCACTAGCCCACAACAACATGAGAACACCTAACACAATTTGCCAACTGTAATCACCATTCACAAAGGCAATCACCACCAAAACCGTGAATGGAATCGCGACATATAAAACTCCCAAAAAGGTATATGCCACATTATTAAAAGGTTTTTTCTTGCTGTAATAAAGCTCAAAAATAAAAATCAGAGCACAAAGCGGAAACAATGCCATATAATAACTCACAGAAAGAAATTTCTTTTCAATGAAAAATGCCAAAGTATAAACCACTAAGCCTATCACTGTTCCGAATATATCATTTGGCTTCTTTTTATCTTCAATCAACAATTGATAGAACTCTTGTTGAGCAAACATTGAAATCACAAAAAACAACACAAAGAATGACCACTCACTCCAGATGATTGAGTTCACTACTGCTAATGCTCCTAATATTCCAAAAATAATCCTCTGTTGAAGATTGGTCAAACTGCCGAAGTTGAACATGTTTTTAAAAAAAATTCACTGCAAAAATAGAATTAAAATCCGATTTCACTAGTTTAAAACATGATTTAAACTAACCATCTTAATTCATTTTTAAAATTTAGTTTCTCAAATTTAAGGTTTGGATATGCTTACAATGATGATTTTAACCTATCAAACCCAAAATGACGACAACAACTCTTCGTCCTTATATTTTGGTATATTTGCAAAAAACTCTACGTTCAATAACATAGTAATTTAATTTTGGAAAATTTTCATCAAGGCATTGTGATGATTGTTGGTGCCGGACCAGGCGCTCCGGATTTGCTAACCTTGAAAGGATTGAGGTGTTTAGAAAATGCTGAGGTTGTTTTGCATGATACATTGATTAGCAAAGAAATTTTAGACTATTGCAAGCCTGAATGTGTTTTTTGGGATGTTGGGAAAAAATATGGTGACAAATCTATGTCTCAAACTGAAATCAATCAAAAACTGGTTGAAGCAGCATTTCAATTCAAACAGGTAGTGAGGCTGAAAGGTGGAGACCCTTCCATTTTTGGTCGTTTGAAAGAGGAAATTGATGTGTTGGAAGAACACCAAATAAAATATGAAATTGTTCCGGGCATTTCTAGCAGCATTGGAGTGTTGACAGATAATTTGATTCCTGTCACCACTAGGGGTATCAATGAAAGTTTTATTGTTTCAACTGCCGCAAAACCTATTGAGGAATTAGAGGCTGATGTCATTTCTTGCATCTCGAATGGTGCAACATTGGTTTTATTGATGTCAATGAGCAAATTAGAATTGATAAGTGGTCTTTTTTCAAAAAATGGAAATGATTCGCTCCATGCAGTCATCATTCAAGAAGGTACTTTAAAAAATCAAAAAAAAGTTTTTTGCTCTGTGGCTGAACTAAATGCTACTGCTTCAAGGTTTGGATTAAAAAATCCTGCTATTGTTGCCATTGGGGAGGTGGTCAAATTAGGTTTATTATAAATTTCTTCAATTGTCCGAATCGTTGGACGCTAATTATTTATTCATGGAAACACCGGAAGAGTTGATTGATTTTCAAGATGAAGATGGTTTATATGAACACCACTGCATCACTGCTGACAAAGGACAGCAATTGTTGAGAATTGATCTTTTCTTGATGGAAAGATTACCAAATGTCACCCGTAACAAAGTTCAGCAGGCTATTATAGCAGGTGCCATCACTGTGAATGACAAGCCTGTGAAAACAAATTATAAAATCAGACCATTTGATGTGGTGAGGGTTTTCATGACTGAACCTAAACGTTTAGATGAAATCATTCCCGAACCTCTACCTCTGGAAATTGTTTATGAAGACGACGACTTGTTGATTGTTAACAAGGCAGCCGGAATGGTGGTGCACCCAGCTTATCAGAATTGGTCCGGAACTTTGGTGAATGCTTTGGCTTATCATTTTCAAAATTTACCCAAGCGCGGAAATGGTGACGGTCATCCAGGGCTTGTTCACAGAATTGACAAAGACACTTCAGGTCTTTTAGTGGTCGCTAAATCTGACAAAGCAATGGAAGGTCTTTCCAAACAGTTTGCCCAACACACCATCGAAAGAACTTATTTGGCTTTGGTTTGGGGTGTTCCCGAACCGAAACAAGGCAAAATTCACACTCGACTGGCTCGAAGTGAAAAAGACAGAAGAGTGGTAGCAGTTTTTCCTTTAGATACACCTTTCGGAAAAGAAGCCATCACTCATTATAAATTGTTGAAAAACTATCACTATGTTTCATTGGTGCAATGCAATCTTGAAACAGGCAGAACTCATCAAATTCGTGCTCATATGAGACATTTGGGACATCCTCTTTTCAGTGACACCACTTACGGTGGCGATATGATTTTGAAAGGTTCAGTTTTTTCAAAATACAGGAATTTTGTGGATAATTGTTTTCAAATCATGCCTAGACAAGCTCTTCATGCCAAATCTTTAGGCTTTGAACATCCTGTCACAAAAAAGTGGATGCAATTTGAAAGTGAACTGCCTGCTGACTTCAAAGTGTTGCTCGTGAAATGGGAAAACTATGTGAATTTCACTGAAAAAGGGAAGGTTGAAGGAGATGATATAAATTTTATTTAGATTTATTACAAATAAGACTTGCTTGTTATTATATTGCATATTATGTTTGCGCTGTAATCAAGAATTAATCTAAATAAAAATGAAAAAAACATACTTTTTAACAGCAGTTGCATGTGTCTCTTTATTTTCATGTACTAAGAAAGAGGAAATAATCCAAAATCTACTTCCAGCTTCAGGTACATATGACAACACTAATTTTGCTGCAAACACCAGAAACGACAGCACATTAGTCGCAAACTTCGCCAAACTAGTTTCTGAAACTCAAAAAGGAAGACCCGGTTCTGAAACTGCTGTTTCCGGTGGAACTAGAGGTCAGAGTCTTTCAGCTTCTGCTCTTTTCGGCTATTTTGATGACAACATCAATGGTCAAAAAGTATCTAGCATCGCAACAGATCATTATAAATCTCTTGTTGGAAATGCAAGTTCAGGTTATTTCAAAGAGCTTGAAACTTCAAGTGGTCGTGATTGGCCGGCTTCTGAAAGGGTGATTCCTGTTCCTGATGATGCCAAAGGTGGCATGTTTGGTGGCGCAAACGGTTACTTGTTCAATAAATTTGGGGTTGAATCAGAACAAGTGGTTGACAAAGCGTTCTTTGGTTCTTTATACAACAAAGTATTCACTGATTATTTAACAAATGATAAAGTTACCCTTGCAAATGTAGATCGTGCATTGATGCTATACGGTGCACCCACCACATTTCCTAATGGAATACCTTCGGTGACACAAGGGAGAACACTAAACGACCGATTCGCTGCACAATATGCCGCCAGAAGAGACAACAGCAATGGCCCTAATGGTGCCGGTTTTTACACTGTAATCAAGCAAAACTTCATTCTTTTGCAAAATGCCCTCAAAAATAACGATAAGGGTCAACAAGAATTAGCAATCAAAAACATCAGAGAAAATTGGGAAAAAGCAATTGGGGCAACCGTTATCAATTACTTACATTCTTCAAAAGGTAAAATCGGTGATGAAAGTGCCAGTGTGAGTGCAGCCGCTTATCATGCATTTGGTGAAGCAATAGGTTTTTTAGAAGGTTTCAATGGTCTTTCAGCTCCTAAAATAATCACTGATGCTCAAATTAATGAGGTGTTAACAATTATGAAATCTCGAAATATAAGCGCAAGCAATAATCCAATTGCTTTCGAGAATCCCACCAATATAAATGCCTTCGACAACGCAATAAATAAATTAAGAGACATTTATGGTTTCACACCCCAACAAGTTGAATATTTCAAATCTAATGATGTTAACACTAGAAACAAAGGCTATAGGTTTGACATTGAAGATTAATTTGGTTTAGGTTTCTTACACATTTATTTTAACTGTGAACACACTTCGGGAAAGCACCCGAGGTGTTTTCCTGTTAATTAAAAGATTTTAAATTTTAAAAAACATATCTTTTATGTACCGCTTGAATTATACTTCCACTTTAGTTCTGAGTATCTCTTTGTTTTTTTTCTCTTCTTGCATCGAAGACAAAAAAAGGAATGAAGATGATAGTAGCAATGCACAAATTAGAGTAAAAGTTTTGACAAATATTGGGGACAATCTTGTCGTTCCAACTGTCAACAATTTAAAGTCAGAAACAGAGATTTTATATTCAAAATCAAAGAGTTTCAATGAGTCACCTGATTTAGAAAAACTTGATGCTTTGCGTGAACAATGGGAAAAAACATTTAAAGTATTTTTGCAAGCGGCTTATTTTGAGATGAACCCCGTGAAAGTTATAGTTGGAAACGATTTCACCAGGGTTTTAGGTGCTTTTCCTGTCAACACCACATCTATTGAAGAAAGAATCTCGAATGGTGTTTATTCAACAAACAATTTCTTGTTTTCAACAAGAGGGCTCAACACGGTTGAATATCTTATTTATGGTCACAATAAAACAAAAGAAGAAATTGTAGAGTCATTTGTGAATTCATCAAACAGAAAAGTTTATCTCGACTCGATAACATCCAACATTTCAAGAAGCGCAAACAGATTTAAATCATTGTGGGATATTTATTTACCTTCTTTCAAAAACGATCCGAGTCGCACACAGTTTTCTGCCATCTTTGAGCTTTTCAATCGTTTCATTGTTGAATTTGAAAGAACAAAAAATGAAAGAATTCAATTTCCTTTAGGTGAAAGAGCAGGTCAAACCCAAACCTTGCCCGATCAAGTGGATGCCAGATATTCAGGAAAATCTCTAGACTTTGTAGAAATTTCTTTGAAATTTTCTCATGATATCTGGAGGGGGAAAACCACAAGCACAACTGACTCAACAGGCTTAGACGACCTTTTGGAAACAGTTAGTGTAAGCGGCAGAGATTTAGCAGCAGAAACAAGAGTTTCTTGGGCGCAAGTTTTCGCTTCTTTTGATGAAATTGACAGATCAAGAACCATGGAACAATTAGTTGCAGCTAACGACTCAAAACTAAAAGCGATGAGTGCCAGACTCAAAGACCACACCGCTTATGTGAAGTCTAGGTTCACCACTGTCACAGGAATTGTGAGCGATAACAAAACAGGTGATGGAGATTAATGATTGAGCAATTCAAAACTTGTTTAACATCAAGGGTGCACATCGCACCCTTAGTGATTTATAGAATTTTATTTGGATTTTCTCTCACTTTCAGTGCAGTGAGAATGATTGTCCAAGACCGTATCGCATTCAACTATGCTACCAAAATGCGGTTCTCTTATTTTGGTTTTGAATGGGTGCAACCCCTACCCTACGATTGGTATCCTCCTCTTTTTGTCCTTTTGGGATTTTCAGGAATAGCCATAAGCATTGGTTTTTTTTACCGCTTTTTCGCAGTTACTCATTTTTTTCTGTTCACTTATCTTGAGCTTATTGATAAGTCTCTTTATCTAAATCACTATTATTTTGTGAGTTTGATGAGTTTTATACATATTTTTTTACCATCAGGTCGTTTTTTTTCCATTGACTCATTACTTTTTCCTCAAATCAAAGTTTCTCATGTGCCAAACTGGCTCACTTGGATAGTTAAAGGTCAAATTGCCATTGTTTATGTGTATGCAGGGCTGTGCAAAATCAACGCTGATTGGTTGCTCAACGCACAACCATTGAAAATTTGGTTACCACCAAGAGACGATTTATTTATGATTGGCCCACTCT
>JBDNDT010000129.1:0-7209 GCA_046718985.1 Cytophagales bacterium | reverse complement strand
CAGCTTCGCATACTGCGTCTCCGTAATTGTGCATTCAAACACGCTAAACTGCATCCACTGGCCGTAGGACTTCAAATCTTTATCTGAAACTGTGGTTTTTGTTGATAGGCTTTTTCAATACTTCATTTTTTCTTTCTGGCGTTCCTGAATATTATAATGAATTAGATAATGACCAAGATTATCCTCAAGGTTTGAAATTGTTCACACAGTTTGTGTTAGTTCCTTTAGTGGTAATTTATTTGGTGATTTTATATGCTTACGAACTAAAAATCTTAGTTTCAATGGATATGCCAAAAGGAATCGTGGCATATCTGGTGATTGCTTATTCTATATTTGGCATTTTGGCACTTTTGTTGGTTTACCCTATTCAAGACATCACAGAGAACAGATGGATTAAGATTTTTTCAAAATGGTTTTATATCGCGCTATATCCATTAATAGGATTATTGTTTTGGGCTATTATGGTCAGAATCAGCAATTATGGTATCACTGAAAACCGTTACATTATCTTGGCTTTGAACATATGGTTGGCTTTGATTACTACTTATTTCATTTTCAACAGACACAAAAACATAAAAGTAATTCCGGTTTCTTTGTTTTGTTTCACCTTGATTGCAGCTTATGGTCCTCTGTCTGCTTTCGAAGTGTCAAAATTTAGCCAAAAGACCAGACTGACATCTTTACTTGAAAAGAACAATTTGTTAAAAGACGGGAAAATTGTGGCAACTAATTCAGAAATAGATGTAAAATCATATAGTGAAATTGAAGATATAGTAGATTATTTGGCATACAGCCACGGATTGGCGTCACTTCAAAAATTTTCTAATCAAAACCTTGATTCGCTTGAAAAGACGCTTTCGATGAGTCGTTGGGCTTTAAAAGACACAGCTATGTCCATCATAGGCATTCCCTCAACATTTCAAAACAACAGTAAAAAGCAAAGTGAATACCCAAGTTATTATGCAGGCGATAACATTCAATTTGACATCAAAGGATATGACAAAATGGTTATCATTGACAAATATAACCTGTCATCCAAAACAAATTCAATGTCTTATGATTCCGAAAATCATACTTTAATTTTTAAAGACGGAAATGAAGATGCCAAAATCGAATTCAAATCTGTTTTGATGAAAATCGCAGAGAACAAAAATCTTAATGGTCGTCAAGACGAAGAAGTTTCAATTGTTTACACCGGTAAAAACATGGATGCAAAAGTGGTTTTCCAACAAGTGAATTTTAGAATCGACTCACAAGGCATTAATGACTTAAACTTTAACATTTATTGGTTAACCAAAGAAAAAACACAAGGCAAGAAATGAGGGGAAAAATTTCGTTGATAAGCATATTATTGTTGAGTTTTCAATTTCTTTTGGCTCAACCCGCTGCAAAATATTCAAGTACCAACAAAAAAGCATTGGCACATTATGACAAAGCACAGATGTTTTTGTCGAGAAAAATGTTTCCGGAAGCCATTTTTGAACTAGAATCGGCAGTGAAAAAGGATTCCAAGTTTTATGAAGCTTATGTTTCACTGGGTTCTGTGCTCAAAATGACTAGGGCTTATGCCAATGCAAAAGAGATGTTGTTGAAAGCATTAGAATTACAGCCCAAGAATGAAAGTAATTACAGTCTTTATTTTGCAATCGGCGACATTTGTTTCAAAGAAGCTGATTATGAAGGTGCAGAAAAATATATGAAGGGTTTTATGAGTTTCAAAAACGCTCCAGCCCCACAAAAAGAATATGCCAAAAAAGTGATTGAGAACTGCGAATTTGCAAAAGAACAAACAACTAATCCTCTCAAAATAGAGACAAAGCCAATGCCTCCTCCATTGAATCAATTTCCTTTGCAATATTTTCCTTCAATGACTGCTGATGGTTCAACCTTGGTTTTCACAGCCTTGAACTCTTTTTCTGTTCAAGATGACGAAAATCTCTATGTTTCAAATCACTCAGATAAAGGTTGGTCTGTTCCTACCTCAATTTCAAGCAACATCAACACCAAAAACAACGAAGGAACAGCATCCATTTCAGGTGATGGGAAAACGTTAGTCTTCACTTCTTGTGGAAGAAAAGACTCAAAAGGAAGTTGTGATTTGTATATTTCTTATAAAACAGGAGATGAATGGTCAGTTCCGGTGAATATGGGCAATACCATCAACAGTCCTGAATGGGACACCCACCCTTCGCTATCAGCAGATGGTAGAAAACTGTATTTCACTTCCAGCAGAAGAGGTGGCTTTGGCAGGGAAGACATCTATGTTTCAACAAAAGATGACTCAGGAAACTGGACTAATGCGAAAAACTTAGGGAAGAACATCAACACCACTGAAAGTGAAATAGGTCCGTTTATCCATGCCAATGGAAAAACACTGTTTTTCAGTTCAAATGGGAGACCCGGTATGGGGGGATTAGATTTATATTATACAACTCTGACAGACACAGGCTGGACCTCACCCGTCAATTTAGGATATCCGCTCAACACTGCAAATGATGAATCTGGTGTGATGATCAGAGCTGACATGAAAAAGGGCTACTTTTCTGCAAATAAAAAAACAAATGGTAAAGATGTTTCTTCCGTTTTATATGAGTTTAGTGTGCCTGAAGAATTGAGAAAAGTCTCACAAGTGGCACTTGCCAAAGGAAAAGTGTTAGACCTTGAAACTAAAAAACCCGTCAAAGCTAAAATTGAACTGATTGACCTTGCTAAAAATGAAGTGGTTTCAATTGTGGAATCAGATGAAATGAACGGGTCTTATGTTTTAGTACTCACAGAAGGTTCTGAATATGCCATTTACGTTTCTGCTGATGAATATTTATTCAAGAGTCTCACTTTCAATTATACAAATCCTAAAGAATTTGATCCCATGACTCTTGATGTATTCCTTGAAAAAGCAAAGCATGGCTCTCACATCGTTTTGAACAATATATTCTTCGACTCCGGAAAATTTGAAATTAATGAAAAATCAATTCCTGAATTGGAAAAAGTGAAGAAATTTTTAACACAAAATCCAAAATTGATCGTTGAAATCTCAGGACACACAGACAACATAGGAAAGTTTGAGGACAATAAAAAACTTTCAGAACTCAGGGCTAAATCAGTGGTAGAATATTTGGTAAAAACCGGAATTCCTTCAGAAAGATTAAAATATGTTGGTTTTGCTGATAAGCAACCCATTTCTGACAATTCAGAAGAACAAGGAAGGCAAATGAACCGTAGAATAGAGTTCAAAATACTCTAATTGTTATGGAATTCACCCCCTTGAAGCTAAAACTGTTTCTCGCATTCAAATTACCTTTGGCATTCATTGCCGGTTTGAAACTTGAAAAGCTAACAAACAGTGAAGCTCATATTTCAGTAAAGTATAGCTTTCTCACTCAAAACCCCTTCAAATCCATATATTTTGCTGTTTTGTGCATGACAGGAGAACTGGCATCCGGGATTCTTTGCCTGAGAAGCGTTCAACAATCAGGAATTCCTGTTTCAATGTTGGTCACTAAAATGCAGGTTTCATTTCAAAAGAAAGCCGTCGGTAAAATCACCTTCAGATGTGAGGATGGTGACTTAATTAAAGAATGTGTTAAAAATACCATTGATACAAAACAGGGAAAAGATATAGAAACCCTTAGTGTCGGCTACAATGCAAATGGTGATGTAATTGCTGAGATGAAAATACAATGGTCATTCAAAGCAAAGGCTTAAAACGCATCTTCAAAATGTTCTATCACATTTTCTGTGATGGAAACAATATCAAATCTCAAATTCATTTTCAAATTGTGTTCATTTAAATAATGTGTGGCACAATCATGCACGAGCCTGATTTTGTTGTTTGATACAAATTCTTCGGGATTTCCGAAATGATTGTTTTTCCGAAGCTTAACCTCCACAAAAACTATCCAATTGTCTTTCATAACAATCAAATCAACTTCCCCTTTTTTGAATCTGTAATTCTGCTCCAACACCACATAACCATTATGGATAAGAAAATCTTTGGCTAATTGCTCACCCCGTTTCCCGATTTCTGTCTTGTTCGGCTTTTCCAAATATTAAAAATCAATAAATTATCTAAAATCATAATCAATATAGTGCTTTTCAACATCAGATTAAAATTCTTAAATGCAAAAAAACAGCTAGCTTTGTTCTGAGAGAAAAAACTTTGAATTATCTGTTGAGAAAATTGAGATTTTATTACTTTGAAACAATAATTTATATGGCCTCTCATTTGTGTAAAGAATAGAAGACAAAGCAAAAACTATATTGATGACCACAGGTCTAGTTTTCACAGTGTTGGGTGTATATTTTTTAATGTTAATCACCATTGCTTATTTCACAAGTCGCAATGCTGACAGCAATACTTTTTTCACCGCTCACAAAAGTTCACCTTGGCCACTTGTGGCTTTCGGAATGATAGGAACTTCACTTTCAGGTGCTACTTTTATTTCTGTTCCCGGAAAAGTGGGTTTAACTCAGTTCACTTATTTCCAAATTGTGTTGGGATATTTAGCCGGTTACCTTGTAGTTGCCTTGGTGCTGTTGCCACTGTATTACAGATTGAAACTAATTTCGATTTATGGATATTTAGAAACACGTTTCGGAGCAATGTCCAAACTCTCGGGCTCAGGGATTTTCTTGATTTCCAGGTTAATCGGGGCTAGTCTGAGGCTTTTCTTAGCGGCTTCGGTATTGCAATTGTTTTTGTTCAATCAATTGAATGTTCCTTTTGAAGCAACGGTGTTGTTTACCATCATTTTGATTTGGGTTTACACATTCAAGGGCGGAATCAAAACCATTGTTTGGACCGATACTTTTCAAACCTTTTTCCTCATCACATCATTGGTCACCACCACTTTTGTTATAGGGAATCAACTAAATCTGAATTTAACCGGAGTTTTTGAAAGAATTAACAGCGGTGGATATCTCAAAATGTTTGTTCTGAATGATTTTAAAAGTCCGATGTTTTTCGGAAAACAGTTTATTGGCGGATTTTTTATCACCATCGCCATGACGGGATTAGACCAAGATTTGATGCAGAAAAATCTGACTTGCAAAAATTTGAATGATGCACAAAAAAACATGTTTTGGTTTAGTGTGGTGTTGGTTCTGGTGAATTTGTTGTTTCTGACCATGGGCGCATTGCTTTATGTGTTTGCCCAAGAAAAAGAAATTGCCATTCCTGAAAAAACCGACCAATTATTTCCAACGCTGGCACTTTCACATTTAGGAATTTTAGCCGGTTTATCTTTCCTTGTTGGCATCACTGCTTCGTCTTATGCAAGTGCTGATTCGGCATTGGCATCATTGACAACCTCTTTTTGCGTAGATTTCTTGAAGGTCGAGAAATGGGAAGAAAAGAAAATCAATTCAACAAAAAACCTCGTTCACATAGGTTTCTCATTCTTATTGTTGATATCAATCATCATTTTCAAAAACTCTAGTGATTCATCGGTGATTGATGCTGTTCTGAAAATGGCTACTTACACTTATGGTCCTTTGCTTGGAATGTTTGCTTTTGGCATTTTCACTAAAGTTCAAATCAAAGACCAACTGACCCCTTTCATTTGCTTGCTATCACCTTTTTTGACTTGGCTTGTTGAACTATATATCCCTCAATTCTTAGGTGGCTATAAATTTGGTTACGAATTGCTTCCAATCAATGGGATGTTAACATTTGGGATGATGTGGTTGGCGAGAAAGAAAATTTAAGATAATATCAATAAACATCTTCGAGCAAAAGTTCTCCCCAATGTTTATAATCAGTATTTTTTCTGTTGATGGCAACGACAATCTTGTTTTTGAAGCTCCAACAGGTTTTTTGTCTCATGTTCAAAATTCTTGATATTTCTTCTGAAGAAATATCTTGTTGCCTTGTTGAAACAAGATAAACCATATAAAAGGCCTTTTGCAAAGGAATTTTTGTGCCATGCATGATGGTGTAAGCCGTTGCTGATTCTTCATAACCACATTTGGTGCAACGCTTAGAATAAGGAGACCTTCCCGGAAAGAATTGGTTGTTTTCACATCGTCTGCACTTGAATTCTCCCACCCATTTGGTTTCTGCCAATAATTTCAAACAAGAATCTTCATCGGGATACACTTTTTCAAAATCCTCAAAACTCATGTCTTCAAACATCAGCCGGGCTTTTGCTTGTTTATCTAAATTGAGTTTTAAGTTTTGATTATCTTGATGCAAAACTTCGTTCAAAGCTTCAATTTCGTGTTTTTGTTGCACCAATTCATGATTGGCTTCTTCTAGTTGGTATAAAGTGATGGTTAATTCTTCATTTTTTTGTGCCAATTGCTTTGTTCTTTCAGCCACTTTTTCTTCCAATTCTTTGTTCATTTGGTCTTTCAGCCTTTGATTTTCTTTCAACTGTTCAATCAAAGCCAATTGAGTTTTTTCTCTTTCTTTTCTTTCTCTTCCGAATTTTTCCATCAAAGCGATTGATAGAATGATGACCTCAATAACAAAACTGTAATTTAAACTGTAAACAGTTAGCGCATTTTCTACAATCAACCCCAAAGTTCTTAGATAAGTAATCAGTGAACTACCCACTATAAAGGTATAACCAATCACAAAAAGCCTTGCAGAACGATTGCCATTTTTCCATTCCAAGATTGCGGCAACATAAACCAAGGCAAATGGCAATAAAAAAAGGATAGGAAATTCATGGTATAGAGTTCCAAACGTAGAATTCAAAATCTTGTAAACAGCATAAACCAACATGCTGATGATGATAGGCCAAAAAATCAGTGGTTTCTTTCTGTTAATTTCAAGGTAGGAGAGTGCATAAAACACAAAACTGGCCACCAACATCACCGCAGTGTATTTCAGTAAAAACAGATTAAGTTGAGGATGGTTAGGCCATAAAAATTGGAAACCCATTCCGTCTTCATTGAAGGTGGTCAACCCGCAAGCCACAACATAAAACACATAAAAGAGATAGACTCGTTCTTTGCTGTAAACATAAATTATCAAGTTGTAAACGGCTATAATTGCCAAAATACCATAAAAAAGACCTAATAAATAATACTCTACTGTGGAATACCCCAATAAAAACTCGCTTGTCCTGATTTTGAAAATAAGTGGTGACTTAGTTTTGGACTCAAGCCTGAAATAGAAAACCTTAGTTCGGTTATATTTGATGTTTAGGTTGAAAATGAAGTTTTTGTGTGCATAAGGTCGATTCACAAACGGAAAACCTGAAC